>JBDTZL010000365.1:0-48450 GCA_040005125.1 Ginsengibacter sp. | reverse complement strand
ATTGATTGATATACTGCATGGAAATCTTCTGCTCCAAAAGTAGAAGCAAGTTTTAATGATCCATTTACAAAATAACGGTTGTGCCTGGCAAAAATATCCCGTGTCCAATAGCCGGTAGTACTTATATATTGAACGCCAGCATATTCCGGGAAAGAATCCAGGAATGGTTGAGTTGATGTGTTTACCCCATTAAGATTACTTACCTTAATGAAGCTTGGAATATTGGCGTTAAAATTATTTTCATTTCCCAATTCACCAATTATATAATTCCCACCAACATATTTATATAAAGGAGTACGTTGGTCAAAATTCAGGAATTCAAGGCCTACTCCTGTTGTAAGCCCCGCCGTGGCACTAAGGTTATTATTGGTCAGTTTTATATCAATGGTTTCCAATGTATCCGGCCTGGCAGTTTGCCTGAGCTTGGTATTTACGCTAATTAAGCGAAAGTTATCATAAGTAGCGGTTATATCATTATGATCTAAAACGACATTTCTTGTATTTTCAAATGATATGGACCATTTTTGATTAACGAATTGATTATAGGAGAAGTTGATGGTCCTTGTTGGAAATGCATTGGTAAATATCCTTACCATGGCCGACGAAATGGAATGAGAGTAGGTTCCGTCAAACGTGTTGTTGCTAACGACCACAGCACCGTTTCCCATTGAAATGGAAACTTCTACACCACCTCCCTTGAACATATTGTTCTTAACGGTATGATCACCGGAATAATTAGTGATTATTACATCGTGGTTGATGTCGGCTAAAAAATTATTTCCTTCACTTACATTATTTCCTCCAACAAGCATACCGTTTACACTGCCTGCGGCCAGGGCGGCACGAAATTTTTCGCCCAGGGCATTTATTGTATTTGACTGGACGGTTATATTCGAGCTGTTGGTAACCCAGATTCCATTACGGCTTCCATAAGGAGAAAGCAATGTTCCCCCCGAAGGATTATCAGACAGGATGTTGTTACCGGTAATCAAAAGGTTTGATGCGTTCCCTGATGTGATAATAGCTGAATAGAGTTTTGACTGATCAACAATAAATTTATAATTTTTGATAGTAACATTTTGAGCGGCCACAATAAATACTCCCTTTGACGAGCCGGAAACTCCGGTGAATGTTGCAAGCCGGTTACTTGAATCTACTCCGTCAATAATAAGTCCTTTGCTTATGGTAACCTGTGCATCGTATGTTCCTGCATCCGCAGTAATAGTATTTCCAGCTACAGTTGCTTTGAAATCGATCGCCTGTTGCAGGGTACAAAATCTTACCCCGAATGTTTCGTTAGTGGTCCTGTTTGGAGGGAGTGTTAAAGAGGTAGTTCCTATTGCTGTGACTAATCGGGCAGCTCCTGAACCCGTTATAGTATTGCCCCCAATTTCTACACATACATCTTTGGAATTATCCCTGTCGAAGTATTCAGTATTAGTTTGATTTATAGCATTTGGGCTGCTTGTATTTGCTCCGGAATTTGTATTGCCTTTTTGCAACTGGATTGAAAATTCTGTATTGGCTATTGTGTTGCCAAATACTTTGTGCCCGGTACCACCCAACACAATACCATATGCATCTCCAGCCATTACGTTTTGAAAATCACTGATTGTATTACCGGAAACCACCACGCCTTGTGGCTGGTCATTAATGCCGGTATTGGTTGCACCTTCCTTTCTGCGTATTACCGCAATAGCCGCCATATCCCTGGTATTTCCCGTATGACTTACTACCGAAATATTATTATTGGAAACTACTACACTTCCGGTACCAGATAATGTTCCGTTTCCCGATGGGTTCCTGATCTCAATACCATAACGGGCTGTGTCGGAAAGAACAATTGTATTGTTACTGATTAATATAGCTTTTTTAAGTGAATTGGCCGTTGAAAGCCATGTACTGATCTGGGCATCCAGGTTATATCTTACTATGTTATTTGTAATGGTCAGGCCATCTATCGAAGTAGTGGAAGCAACCAGTGATAAAGCTATTTCTATTCCTGCCAATCCATTATATTCAACTGTATTATTATCAAATTTTATTTTTGAATAACTTGCCGCGTCTGATAAATATAGTCCTCTTTTTAATGTTGAGGTAGATGTAGATCCTGTTTTATTACCATTATAAGATAAGATACTATTAGTGATCGTGAGACTGTCTATATTGAAGGTTGAATAAAAACCTGCGCCAAAGTTTTCTGTTAACTGAACGTTATCCAATGTAAGATTACTAACAACAGCAGTAGTGCTGACACCAACATTAAAATTGGTAACTTTTATATTTTTTATAATTACATTATTAACAGATACAGCGAACCCGTTTCCTGCAGCAGCTGTATAACTTGTACCATTTAAAATAACATCCGAACTGGTTGCACCCGTACCGAGAATTGCTACTGATTTATTTACAGCAACTGTCGCTGTATAGGTACCCGCCGCCACTTTAATCGTATCTGCTGTTGTTGCCGATAAAGCTATTGCCTTTGTAATGGTTTTAACGGGACTTATCAGGGTGCCTGTATTTGCATCTGATCCACCAGCGGACACATAACGAACTGTTTGTGCCATCGAAATACCACAGAAAAAAAGTAATGAAGCTAAAATAAGAGTAGTTGGTTTCCAATAATTGAATTCAGTTCGTACAAATCTTATCATGATATTTTTTTATTTTACCTATAACACATATAATTATAGTTTATTGTATTTTAACTACTAATATTTAGAAAAAAAACTACACGGGGCCAGTTTTTTATTCAAAAGCAGGTACAACGAATATTGCGGGGAAAAATTGCGCTGGCGATTTAAAAGTTTTGTTATTTCTGATTGGGGGAGAGTTTAACCACCGGCAATACCATTCAATTCATTATGCTAATATGCCAAAGTGTTAGGAAATTAATTAAAAACCCGGTAGTAGGATTTACAAGTCTGGGCCAATTCAGGAATAGTGAAATGGTGGAAATAAAAAAATAATATCCGGCGCGAGGGCCTGAAACCTTCAATTTCTACCTTCAACTTTGAACCTTCAACGTCCAGCTATCAAACAATTCGTTTTGTCTGGATGGGCTTTCAGCACTCCCCCGGTTCATCTGATATCTTAGCACGCCAGCCTGAACTTCACATCAGTATCTGTATTACCCGAATTAAAATCTATGTATATCCAAATTAGTCTGCAAAGTACCACGAATCAATTTTAGAACCATTTTATTTTAAGTATTACTTTTTTATTTTGTAATACTTTCTTATATTTAGGGGTATAAATTACAAATGTATGGAAACCTCAATTTTAACTACTAAAGGTCAATTATTGATTCCCAGGCGGATACGGAATAAATACGGAATAAAATCCGGAGTAAGGGTTGCGTTTCTTGAAACGCAGCAAGGTGTAATCATTAAACCCATGGATACTGCTTATTTTGAAAGCTTTGCCGGTCTCTATAAAGATTCTCTCCCACCTGCCGAAGAATATGGAAAATGGAAAAAAGAAGAAATACAATTGGAAGAGGAAAAGATTAACAGAGTTTTCAAAGCTAAAAATAAGTATTGAAAAAAATAGTCTTTGACAGTTATGCGTTGATTTCGTTTTTCAGAAAGGAACCGGCATACACGGTAGTAAGGGATTTACTCGTGAAAATTGCTAACAACGAGTCAGAAGCTTTTATTTCCTCAGTAAATGTTGGAGAAATTTATTACATGCTTGTCAGAAAAGGCAATATTAAAATAGCTGACGCCGCAATAGCATCTCTCAAACAATTCCCACTGAATTTTATTGACCCGGATTTTAATATGTGTTTGGAAGCTGCTGCTTTGAAAGCAAAATTTAGTTTCAGCTATGCAGACGCCTTTGCTGCAGCGCTTACGATTTCGAAAAAAGCCACATTAATAACAGGGGACAAAGAATTTGATATTTTAAAAGGGGAAACCGGTTTTATGGTGATGTATTTGTAAAAATTATTTTAAATATCAATAGTCCGGTATTTTTTTAGCTGCCAATCGTTCTATGTCCAGGCGTCCGATTATTTAACCACATAATTTCATAGGAGGAACACATAGATCAGATTTTTGGTGATCTGCATCGGCCTGTATACCTGCCAAAGTAATTCTTTGTGAAACATAATGCAAAACTTTTAATTCAAGCTTGCGTATAAAATATTTCCATATGCACTTTTCAGCAACACGGGTAATGAATGCCGGTATATTTCGACAGCACAATTAGTATCCGGTAAAATCGATTTGTGGGGTTATTTTGAATAGCATGCTTTTTCTATGCCAACCTATGTTCCTATGTCCCTATGTGGTGAAGTAAAAGAAAAGAATTGAATGTAACAATTG
This sequence comes from Ginsengibacter sp., assembly GCA_040005125.1. Classification (GTDB taxonomy): domain Bacteria; phylum Bacteroidota; class Bacteroidia; order Chitinophagales; family Chitinophagaceae; genus Ginsengibacter. The sequence goes on along the minus strand of JBDTZL010000365.1, from coordinate 44,119 downwards.
TCGATAGAATTTTTGATGCAATCGTAAAACAGTCATCTAAAATCGCTCATAAAACCTACCGGAGTATTGTTCTAAATTACAAATTGAATTAAGGCCAGATAGTGAAAATATTGTATACAATAGTTCAATTAAATGTAATAAATGTAAAATTATATACAATACATTACTTAAAATAGCTTCGCCTGGGAACTTTCATTTTTCTGCTCTACCCAATGCATTGTTGCCGACTTGCTATAATCTTCAAACCCGGTGCCCACGGCCTTCCAGCCCGTCACTTCTATATTTTTGCCGATCTTATAATTAAGGCTTCTTATGAGTGAGCCACGGCCTTTTACAAAATGAAGAACCGGATCCGGTATAGTTGTCACGGTTTCAAGATAATTGCCGTCTCCTTCTTTTATGAATAAAAACCTGTTATGCAAAGTCGTGGTTTCTATTTTGAAACGCTTCACATAAAACTGTTTTTTTTCCATATCAGCATACACTGCCGTAATAATATTCGCTGCATTAAACTTCTCTATAAGCATTATTTCATCCGGATTAAAACGCTGGGTCAATTCCTGGTCAGTAAGCTCATAAGTTCCGCCTTTATAAATTAATAATATTTTATCTTCTGCATCAAACTCGCCAAGACTAATTCCCTTTGACTCATGATTTAGCCTCCCAAATTTATTATCAAACCAAAGTTTTATGCTACCGAGGGTTGCTCTTCCTGTTTCCAGGTATTTTACCTTACTTATTTTATGCTTAGTAACCTGTATCCCTATGCTGCTCCTGCCCTTAATATCTAAATTCTCAAAATAAAAATCGAATTCTTTTTTTCTTGAAGAACTGCCGGGGGTCAGGATAATTTTAACCACCTCCGCCTCGCCGTTTGGATTGACCGATAAATAATGAACCTTGCTTTTTCCTTCGCCTTTGGTAATATAATATGCCTTATCTCTTGTAATACCGGTAACATTAAAACGTTTTGCATAGCTGATTCCTGTATTAAGATCCGTATAAATCATATTATACGTTGTGCGCTCATCTCCTCTGCGAAAAACTGCAGCATGCTTAATATTCTTCCCTATAAAAACTTTATCCTGCACTTTTACAACTTTCATTATTCCCTCTTCTGTAAAAGCAATAATATCATCAAGATCTGAAACCTCTCCAATGAGCTCATCTTTTTTCAAACCAGTTCCAATAAAACCATCGTCCCGGTTTACATAAATCTTAGTATTGGCGATAGCGACAGATTTCGCCTGTATGGTATCAAAAAGCCTGATCTCAGTTTTTCTTTCGCGGCCTTTGCCATATTTTTTAAGCAATTCCTCATAATACGCAACTGCATATTCCGTAAGATGCTCCAGGTTAAAATTCACCAGTTTGATATCACCTTCCAGCGCTTTTATCTGTTCATTCAGCTCATCAATATCCAGTTTGTAAATTCTGCGTACAGGCTTCTCCGTTAGTTTTAAAATATCTTCCCTGGTAATTTCCCTTTTCAGTTGCTTTTTATAAGGCACAAAAGCCTTGTCAATAGCAGAAAGCACTTTTTCCCAGGTTTCGTGTTTTTTCTCCAGTTCTTTATAAATCTTTTCTTCAAAAAAGATCTTCTCCAGCGAAGTATAGTGCCACTTTTCCCGGAGTTCCTTCAGTTTTATTTCGAGCTCTTTTTTAAGAAGATCTCTTGTATTGTCCGCTGAAACCTTCAGCAACTCTGCTATTCCCGGGAACTCAGGTTTTTGCCCGTTAATCACGCATGCATTTGGCGAGATAGAAACTTCACAATCAGTGAAAGCATATAATGCATCTATCGTAATATCAGGTGAAATTCCCGGTGCCAGGTCAATACTTATTTCAACTTCTGCTGCGGTATTATCGGTTACCTTTTTTATTTTGATCTTGCCATTTTCATTCGCCTTAATAATGCTGTCAATCAACTGCGTGGTAGTGGTACCGTAGGGCACATCTTTTATTAAAAGGGTCCTTTTATCCAGCTCTTCGATCTTTGCCCGTACCCGCACTTTACCTCCCCGTATCCCATCATTATAGCTGGTAACATCAATCATTCCGCCAGTAATAAAATCAGGATAGAGCTCGAATTTTCTTCCTTTATAATATTTGATGGAAGCTTCAATAAGCTCACAAAAATTGTGAGGAAGAATTTTTGTGGCGAGCCCAACTGCAATCCCTTCCGCACCTTGTGCCAGCAGCAATGGGAATTTCATGGGAAGTGTAACCGGTTCATTTTTTCTCCCGTCGTAGCTGAGCTGCCAGCTGGTGGTTTTATTATTGAACGCAACTTCCAAAGCAAACCTGCTGGGCCGTGCTTCGATGTAGCGGGGCGCAGCCGCTTCATCTCCCGTACGCACATCTCCCCAGTTGCCCTGGGTTTCTATGAGCAGTTCTTTTTGACCAAGATTTACAAGGGCATCCCCAATGCTTGCATCTCCATGTGGGTGGTATTGCATGCTCTGGCCAATGATATTGGCAACCTTATTAAAGCGGCCGTCATCCATTTCTTTCATAGCATGTAAAATGCGTCGCTGAACCGGTTTGAGGCCATCTTCAAGGGCGGGTACCGCGCGTTCCAGGATTACATAGCTGGCATAATCCAAAAACCAGGTTTTATATTGCCCCGAAACACCGGCATCACTGTGTGTGTAATCCTCTTTTATTGATTTAGCCATTTAAAAAAATTAAAAATTCCGAATACAAGCCCCGGCGGGGCGATATGTTCGTAGTAACAAAACGAGACATTAACTTAGCTCCGTAGGAGCGATATGTTTCTTGCGTGTAATGTATTCAATTCCAATTTAGAAAATTATTGGCTCAAAGATTAATTTATTTAGCATTCTAAAATATGTCGCTCCTATGGAGCTTTGGTGTTATTTGTGTTTCTACTACTAATATATCGCTCCTATGGAGCTTTGGTTTTCACTTCAAAGTCTTTCATATTTTTTATTTCGCCCTGTGCAACTATTTTGTCTCCGGCAATCATTAATTTAAGGCGCCATAGCAGGTATGCGTCACCGGTAGTATTCCTTTTTTTTGTATAAAAAGCATGCATCAGCTTGTTTACCTTCTGCCAGTCGTGACTTATTAATTTTAACAGTTCAGCGTCATAATGATCATAATCATGCTGTAATAATTTTTTCCCGCCATCGAGTGTTCTTACGCCTTTGCTTTCATTGCACAATTTTGTCCATTCATCAGGATCGATTTCAAATTCACTCAGGGTTACCGGCCTCGCTAATTTTTTTGCTTTCAAAAATTCTTTGGGCTGAATTTCAAAGATATTGGAAGGATAAAAAATATGCCCTTTCTCATTTATGAAAGGAAGATTATGGAGATACAGGATAAAAACTCTCCCCTGGAAAGCCTTCAATTGACTCATCAGCCAATAATATCCTGATACGTCATGCTGGTTTTGCGCTGCCCATATCCAGGCAACTTCTTCAACATTGGTTGTCAATTTTTCAATAAGCACGGCAACTGTTTTATTGTCATCAACCTCCCCACTGTCAACTTTCCCATCATAATCGCCGCCCTTTAAAACTTCCCTCCACCATTGTTTACGGGATTCTATACCTTCTTCTTCATAGATATTTAATAATGGGCCTACAGCAAAATCATCTTTGATTTGAATGACGTCTCCTTCGAGCGTTTCATCTAATGTAAAACTTTTTGCAAGTGCCGGCATATCTGCTTCCTGGAATACTATGTGGATCATTTGATCAATTAAGAATTAAAAATTAAAAATTATATTCCTGAAACCTCTGCCAGGTCCAACTCAACTCTTAGGTTATCAATAATAAAATCCTGGCGCGACGGCGAATTTTTGCCCATATAATATTCCAGCAGTTGCTGTATGTGCACTTCCGGCAATAACATTACCGGTTGCAATTTTATGGCGTCGCCGATAAATTTCCCAAATTCTTCCGGTGAAATTTCACCTAATCCTTTGAACCGGGTTATCTCGGGCTTGCCCCCAAGTTTTACAATGGCTTTTTGTTTTTCATTTTCATCATAGCAATATATGGTTTCCTTTTTATCACGAACCCGGAACAAAGGAGTTTCCAATATGTACACATGCCCGTTCTTTATAAGATCCGGGAAAAACTGTAGAAAAAAAGTCATGAGCAATAACCTGATGTGCATCCCATCCACATCTGCATCGGTTGCCATTACAATGTTGTTGTATCGCAGATCTTCATATCCATCCTCAATATTCAAGGCATGTTGCAGAAGGTTAAATTCTTCATTTTCATATACCACTTTTTTTGTAAGCCCAAAACTGTTCAAAGGCTTTCCCCGAAGGCTAAAAACAGCCTGCGTTTCCACATTCCTTGACTTGGTTATAGACCCGCTTGCGCTATCGCCTTCTGTAATGAAAATAGTAGTTTCGAGCCTCTTTGCATTTATTTCATCTTTATTTTTCCCCTCAGCCGCGTCATTAAAATGAAACCGGCAATCACGCAATTTTTTATTGTGGAGATTTGCCTTTTTAGCCCTTTCATTGGCAAGTTTTTTTATGCCTGCAAGTTCTTTGCGTTCTCTTTCGTTTTGCTCTATCCTTTTCTTTAAGGCGTCTGCGGTTACGGGATTTTTGTGCAGGAAGTTATTCAACTCTCTTACCAAATAATCTGTAATAAAATTTTTAACACCCGGCCCGTTCTCATACATAATTTGCGAGCCAAGCTTCGTTTTTGTCTGGCTCTCAAAAACAGGTTCCTGTACCCGCACGCTTACTGCTGCGCATATGCTTCCCCGTATGTCTGAAGCATCATAATCTTTTTTATAAAAATCGCGGATAGTCTTTACATATCCTTCCCTGAAAGCCGCGAGGTGCGTGCCTCCCTGGGTGGTGAACTGTCCATTCACAAAGCTATAATACTCTTCCCCATACTGATTGTTATGGGTTATGGATACCTCAATATCTTCGTCCTTTAAATGGATAATCGGATAGCGGATCTCATCTTCATTTGTTTTACGTTGCAGGAGATCAAGCAGGCCGTTTTTGCTTACATATCTTTTGCCATTATAGTTTATAACAAGGCCCGCATTAAGAAAACAATAGTTCCAAAACTGGTTGTCAAGAAATTCCTGCAGGTAATGGTAATTTTTAAAAATTTTTTCGTCCGGCACGAAAGTCACTTCTGTGCCATTTTGTGCTTCGGTTTTTTCTTCTTTAAAATCTTTTATCAGAAACCCGCTTTCAAACTGGGCTGATTTTTGTCTGCCCTCTCTGAAAGCGCTTACTTTAAAATAACTGCTCAAAGCATTCACAGCTTTTGTTCCCACGCCATTAAGTCCCACACTTTTCTGGAATGCTTTACTATCGTATTTTGCCCCCGTATTTATTTTACTTACAACATCCACTACTTTACCCAGTGGAATGCCTCTCCCATAATCACGAACAGTTACCGTTTTGTTTTTTATCTCAACATCTACATGTTTTCCATAACCCATTGTATGCTCGTCAATACAGTTATCCATCACTTCTTTGAGAAGAACATAAATACCATCGTCCGGGCTGCTTCCATCACCCAGTTTGCCAATATACATACCCGGCCTCAGGCGTATGTGTTCCTTCCAGTCAAGGCTCTTAATGGAGTCTTCCGTATAGTCAAATAAATTTTTGTCAGCCATTATATTTCGTCTTTTTTGGGCAAAAGAAAGGATTTATGCTTTATTTCCTCGGATTTTTTTGTTGGAGGCGTGATGCCCCGATGCTTTTTTGCAGTCGAAATTCCCTTTCGGCGTACGCATTGATCCAAATATAGTTAAACAGGAAAGCAAAAAACGTGAATGTTTTAAACAGGTGTGAATATCTGTCTGCCGGCTATTTCGAAAATTTCTAAACTTGCAAATAAACGCCATGTCTTTTTAGTGTCAAATTATACTGAAAAAAGACATTTAACATTATGGCGCTAAAGCAAATATTTAAATTTATCTGCTAAACAATAAACAAAATAACTTTATAATGAAAAAACTATTTCTTCTTTCGGCGATTGCGTTATTCATCGGGGCCTCATCTTTTGCCCAACCCGGTCCACACAAACATCGCAAACATCACAAGCATCATCACCATCATGTACATCCACATCCACATGCGGTGAATCATAATTAAGATAACAAGGATATGGATAATATGAAAATCAATCATTCCGTTTGGTTCTGGAAAATCTGCCTCATAAAGGCAGTTTTTTTTGCCCAATATTTATTTTACCAATTAGACAGCAAGCCATTCAAATTTTTAATAGATTTAGACTAAAATATTAAAAATGAATCTTAACCTGACTGGCAAAAGGGCAGTTGTATGCGGAAGCACGCAGGGCCTGGGGTTAGCTACTGCCGTTGAACTTGCATTACTTGGCGCAACCGTTACATTAATGGCCCGGAATGAAAAAAAATTAAAAGAAGTTGTAAAAAGTTTAGATACTGCAAAAGGCCAAAAGCATGATTTTATAGTAGCGGATTTTCAAATTCCGCAAACTGTAAAGAATGCAATTGACCGGTATCTTGCTGAAAAGAAAACGGTAAATATATTGATAAACAATACTGGCGGTCCGAAAGGTGGTAAGGCGGTGGATGCAACGCAGGTGGATTTTTTACAGGCTTTCAGCAGCCATCTTATTTGCAACCATATACTCGTACAGGCAGTATTGCCTTCAATGAAATCAAGCGGTTATGGCCGGATTGTTAATATCATTTCAACCTCTGTAAAGCAGCCTATTCCTGGCCTCGGAGTTTCTAATACAATACGTGGGGCAGTGGCAAGCTGGTCAAAAACGCTTGCAAATGAATTGGGAGAGTTTGGAATAACAGTAAACAATGTTTTACCGGGTTATACAAGAACCGCACGCTATGATTCTATTATTAAAAGTATAGTGTCGGCAACCAAAAAAAAAGAAGAAGAAATAGAAGCAAATTTTCTATCAGAGATTCCTTTAAGAAAAATCGGAACTCCGGAAGAATTTGGCGCCGCGGTCGCTTTTTTATGCACACCCGCAGCATCCTATATAACTGGAATAAATTTACCGGTAGATGGAGGAAGGCTTGCCTGTCTTTAATCCAGTATCAAGTATCCAGTATCAAGTATCAGGTTTTACCCCGAATGGGACTTTATAAAATCGCTTACCAGGTAACTGATAAGTTTACCGGTGGTGCTGTTTTCTTCACCGTTTTCCAAATCGGTTGCCCCCTCACTGATATGAACATAAGCGACTTTTGAGTTTGTGGCGACAAAATTCATAAATTGCCTTGCATGGAGCGGGGTTATTCCAGAGGGAGAATATGCGCTGCTCAAGACATTTTCAATTGAGTCCAGGTCGAGCTCGATACCGGTATAATTATCTTCCGTGAAACCGGTGGCATGCGCAACTGCATGTTTATAATTTCTTTTTTCATGTATAAAAATATCCTCGTAAGTGATACAATCAATAAAAGGATTGTTTACCATATCAGTCCATACATTTTGCTGTAAATAATTTTCATGTAATCCTACAACACAATATTTATTGAGATAGCCATCTTCATCGGCATATCGAAAGGCATTGCCGCTGTGCCTTCCCTCCAACGGCCTGTAGTCTGCATGAGCATCCAGGTTGATACAATTGATTTGTGCCAGCGGTAACACATCAGCTTTAAACAGGCCCTTGGCCGCACCCTTTATTGCAGGATAGGCGTTGTTATGACCACCACCAATTATGACAGGCAACTTTTTGTATTGGGTTACAAGCTTTACCAGTTCTTCCACCTCATTATCTATCATATTCACAGCATGGCGGTAAGCTTCCAGTTTTTCATCATCTGTTGCAGCATTCATACTGATGAGTTTTTTTACATCGGTAAAATCAAAATGACCGGCAATCAAAACATTCTCACCACTAAAAAAATCATTGCTTTGAATATTTAAAAAGGAATCAAGAAACGGGAACCAGCACGAGTCAGCACCACCCCTTCCGAGATTTGCTTTTACGCCGATATCTTCAGGAACACCGATTATAACGTATTGAGCTTTTGTTCGTGAAATGGCTTCTTCTATTGAGCCCGATCCTGTGCCGCAAAGAACACATTCGCCGAGTTTTGTTTCAAACTTACGGGTACGCGTAAGCGAAAGTATATCTGTTTTGTTATATTGCTTAAAATGTGAAGGCATTCTATAGAAATTATTGATTTAAAAATTTATAACCCAGTATTATTTTAATTCCAATTCAGATAAATGATCCGTTTATCATGACTTTATCAATTAAATTATTTCCAAAAGAATATGGAAGATAAGCAAGACTTGCAACAGGTTTTGTAAAAATGAGGTTTGCTTTTTTTCCAACAGATATACTTCCATAATCCTTTTCAATTCCCAGGGCGAAAGCGCCGTTGATAGTCGCAGCGTTGATCGCCTCTTCGGGCAGCATTTTCATTTGGATGCAGCTAAGTGAAATAACAAAATTCATATTGCCTGATGGTGAAGAGCCCGGGTTATAATCGGATGCCAGGGTAATGGCAGCGCCTGCATTTATAAGCTCCCGTGCCGGCTGGTAAGGCATCCGCAGGAAAAATGCGGCCGAAGGCAACAATGTTGAACAGCCATTAAACTGTCCAAGCATTTCAATTTCTCCGGGAGTTAGCGTTTCGAGGTGGTCAAGTGATACAGCATCTAATGCTATGCCGGCTTCAATGCCGCCGATGCTGTTGAGTTGGTTAACATGAAGCTTCGGTTTTAGTCCATATTGTTTCCCGGCGCTGCAAATAGTCTCCATTTCCGCAGCAGAAAAAAAGCCTTTTTCACAAAAAACATCTATAAAGTCTGCAAGTTTTTCATGTGCAATTGCGGGAAGCATTTCATTGATCAGCAATTGAATATATTCCTCATGTTTTTGTGCATATCCCGGTGGGAACGCGTGTGCACCCAGGAAAGTTGATTTTACTTTAAGCGCGCTTTTTTGCTGTAATCTTTTAATTACCCTGAGCATTTTTAATTCGCCTTCTAACGATAACCCATAGCCGCTTTTAATTTCGACAGCCCCTGTACCCTGCCTGCCTATTTCTTCAAGCCTTTTCCAGGCTTCATTGAATAGTTCATCTTCAGTGGCTGTGCCCAATTTTTTTGCAGAATTTAAAATGCCCCCGCCCTTTGCAGCAATGTCTTCATAACTCAAGCCCTTTATTTTGTCTATAAATTCATTTTCCCTGCTTCCGGAAAAAACAAGATGTGTGTGGCTGTCGCACCAGCATGGTAATACAATAGAGTCATTATTTACTTTTACAGATTGTGTTGAAGTGTATGCACAATTTGCCATAAAACCATATTCCGCAATAATGTCATCTTCAACAACGACATAGGCATTTTGAACACAAGGTAAATGCGCCAGTTTTCTCCCGCGTATAATTGTTGTATCATCCCTGGTATTAACAAGCAAACTGATATTTGTAAATATTTGTGAGGCCATCAAATGCTAATTTATGTAAAAAAGGGTTCACAATAAATGCAGCCACGAATTACACAAACTTTCACAAATTGAAATACGCAATCTTTTAGAAAAATTTGTGGAAATGTATGGCCGAATCTATTCCAAACCAATTCGTGGGAATTCGTGTGATTTGTGTAATTCGTAGCTTGTTTTTTAAATTAATCCGTGTAAATCTGTGTAACCTGTCTGCCGCCAGGCCGGCCTGTGGCTAAATATTCTATAACCTGATTCGCGGCTCGTTTTTTTAAGCTAATCAATGATTTTCGTGGCCAACCCGATCTGTTTTCTTAGTTTCAGGTTTAAATCATCCCGCAATTAAACAAAGCAATATATACACGCACTATTATGAAATTTATATTTTCGAATAAACTTAATCCACTCATTTTTATTGCTTTCTTTTGTAGCTTTTCGTCATGCGGTCAAAAAAAATCAGTCCACGAAAAAGAAAAATTTATGTATACCAATGCGCTTATAACCGAAACAAGCCCTTATCTTTTGCAACATGCCCATAACCCTGTAGACTGGTATCCATGGGGAACGGAGGCACTTTCTAAGGCAAAGAAAGAAAATAAAATGTTACTGATAAGTGTAGGTTATGCAGCTTGCCACTGGTGCCACGTAATGGAACATGAAAGTTATGAGGACACAATTGTGGCCAATGTAATGAATGAAAATTTTGTATGTATAAAAGTAGACAGGGAGGAAAGGCCTGATGTTGACCAGGTTTATATGAATGCTGCGTACCTGGTAAATGGAAGTGGCGGCTGGCCGCTCAATGCACTCGCGATGCCCGATGGAAGGCCTTTTTTCGCCGGCACTTATTTTCCAAAACAAAACTGGATAAAACTGCTTGAATACTTTACTCAATTATACAAAAATGACAAACAGAAACTGGATGACCAGGCTAACAATCTTTCAAAAGGGATAAGAGATATCGAGAATGTACCCATGAATACGAATACCGTTTCATTCAATAAGGCGACTATGGATGAAATGTTTACAAAGTTCAGCCCGAGGATTGATACTGAAAAAGGAGGCACTAAAGAAGGAATGAAATTTCCTATGCCATCGATCTGGGAATTTTTATTACAATACAATTATTTAACCAGTAATAAAGATGCGCTTAAAGCCGTTGAAACCACGCTCAACCGCATGGCGTCGGGTGGTATATATGACCAGGTAGGCGGCGGATTTTCCCGCTACGCGACGGATGTTAACTGGCATGCCCCGCATTTTGAAAAAATGCTTTACGACAATGCGCAGCTTATAAGCCTTTACAGCCACGCCTTCCAGCTTACGAAAAACCCATTCTACAAAAAAATAGTTTATGAAACGATTGCGTTTGTAAAACGAGAGCTCACTTCTTCTGAAGGTGGATTTTTTTCCTCACTGGATGCCGACAGCGAAGGTGAAGAAGGAAAGTTTTATGTATGGAGCCAAAATGAAATCAATGATATCCTCGGAGGCGATGCCGCAATTTTTTCTGACTATTTTGGAATTAACAATAAGGGTAACTGGGAGCACGGTAAAAATATACCTGACATCAATGAGGGGAATAAACACGCGGAAAAAAAATATAACATTTCACCGGAACATCTCCTGAAAAAAATTGATTCTTTAAAACTCGTGTTAATGCATGAAAGAGAAAAACGCATACGCCCTCATACCGATGATAAAATATTAACCTCCTGGAATGCGCTGATGTCAAAAGGCCTGATCGATGCCTATGAAGCTTTTGGAGAAAACGATTTTTTAGAAATGGCCCGCACTAATCTTAATTTTCTACTGAAAAATATTTCAACAAAAGATAATGGCTTATATAGGAATTACAAAAACGGTCATGCAACCATCCCGGCATTTCTGGATGATTATGCCTTTATGATAAGCGCTCTTCTTGATTATTACCAGGTGAGTTTCCAGGAAAATTATTTACAAAAAGCCAATGATTTGGCGCAGTACGCTGAGCAACATTTTTTTGATAAATCATCAGGAATGTTTTTTTATACTGATGACCAGTATAGTAATTTGATTGCCCGCAAAATGGAAATATCAGATAACGTAATTCCATCTTCCAACAGTGAAATGGCCAAAAATTTATTAATGCTTGGGCTTTATTTTGAAAATAAAAACTATGAAGATCAATCTGTACAGCTTGTAAAAAATGTGGCTGACGATGTCAAAAAAAATCTGGGATTTTACAGCAACTGGGCGCAGGTAATGGCATTACAAATAAAGTCACCGTTTGAAATAGCGATTGCCGGAAATAACTGGAAAGAAAAATTATCAGAATTTCATCAACATTACCTGCCCGATGCAATTTATTTGGGAGGAAATAACGAAGGAGCCCTTACGCTTATGAAGAATAAAATGGTTGAAGGGAAAACGATGATTTACGTTTGCGAAAACAAAACATGCCAGCGACCGGTTGAAGAGGTAGCATTAGCTCTTAAGCAAATAAAATAGTGGGTAGTGAGTAGGCAATGTCTTGTCACCAAGTCAATGATCAATAGGCAATGGGCGATAAACAAACTAACCAATAAACTAATTATAGATATTAGTGTATTATTTGATATTCAATTTTGAAATATTATCGAGTATTTTGTTCAATGCTTTATGAAAATCATTTGTTTCAGGTGGGTTACCAAAAAACATATCATCTATATCATCCTCATCGTATTCCAGCATTTCTTTGATAAGCAACTTTGACTTTTCTATAAATTGCTTTTCGCTTTCACATTCATAACTGAGTAAGCCAAACTGTAAGGTTAAATCATGATTGAATTTTTCAGCTTCAACCATTATGGTGTTATATGTCTTCTTCGATAATTCGTCGGTATCCATATTTATTTTATTTTAAAACGTTATGCAGACTTACTATCATTCAGCGAAAAATACTTATAAATCACTTTCGCTTATTTATAGCTCATTATATTCAGTTTGCAAGCCAACTTATTTATTTTAATTTTTTATTTTCTTTGGCAGGCGGCAAAAAGTTTTCTCCGGTTACAACGCTTCTACCGGCTTTTGCCTCCAATTCTTTCCTTGCATTTTTAGCAACGCCTCCCCCTTTTTTGCCTGCTTTTGCATTCTCATTCAATCCTTTGCCTTTTCTGCTTCTGCAATTTGGCGGGTAGATAATTCAGCAAGTGCAGTAAATATCAGCTTTGCTTCGCTCATGTGATCTCTCAGATTTTTTTGTTTCAGGCTCTTTAGCTCTTTGTGACCTTTCACGGTAAGCCCCGTCCATTCCTGGTGAATGATGTTGGTGAGCATTCCAATATTTTCGTGAGCGAGGACTGCCGGTTAAAATTTCTATTACTTCAATAATAGAAAAATACCATTTTTTTTTGTTCAGTATCCCGGTGAGTACGGACCTTTTTGCTTTCAAATAATTTAATATTGCTCATATTTTTTCCAATTTATTATTCTTATTCTTTTGTTGATTTAACCGAAAATCCAGGATAATTTATATTCTATATATGGTTTGTTGTTTAGATAATTTATCGATTTGAACTCTACTTTATTCATATTTAAAATGCCGTGACCGGAATGTTATTAGATAGTGTGTCATTATTCAATTCCATTTTAGAGTTGCCTCCTTCTTATAATTCAAAAATTACTATAATTGACTTCCAATATCTCTAAGTTTGCTCCCTAAGAATTTTATACAGCGTCTTTAACAACATCTCTTCCCTCCTTTTCTTTACTCAATACATTATAGGCCACAATCCCTGCAGCAATCATTAGTACTGCCCCTAAAACAAAAGGCGCCCCGGGGAAATATATTGAAGTTTGTTTTGAAGTAAAATGTGCAAAGAGCGCCGTCATTATCACCGGGCTAATAATAGAAGTAGCGCTTATTAAGCTTGTAAGCGCTCCCTGCAATTCTCCCTGTTCATTGGAAGGAACATGGCCCGTAATAATTGATTGCAAGGCAGGCCCTGAAATTCCACCAAGACAATATGGAATTAAAAAAACAAACATCATCCAACCCTGGTTTGCACATGCAAACAGAATCAACCCTAAAGCATACAGGCCAAAACCAATATAAATACTTTTGGTATTTCCGAGCTTTGGATTAATATAACGAATAAGTACACCTTGCACAAGCCCAACCAACAATCCTACCACTCCAAGAGAAATGCCTATAATTTTTGGGCTCCATTTAAAGCGTTCGATACCAAAAAAAGACCAGACGCTTTGCACAGACTGGCCGGCCATATAAATTAAAAGAAAAGAAACCGCGAGGGCTGCAACACCGGGATATTTTCGCAGGTGTTTAAACGCGCCAAACGGATTGGCTCTTTTCCATTCGAAGCTGCGCCTGTTTTCGGCAGGTAAGGATTCAGGTAAAACAAAAAACCCATAAAAGAAATTTATAAATGCAAGCCCTGCCGCGGCAAGGAATGGAACCCGGGAGCCATATTGCCCGAGTAAGCCACCGATTACTGGTCCGATAATAAATCCAAGGCCAAATGCAGCGCCTATAAGGCCAAAATTTTTTGCCCGGTCATCCGGAGCGCTAATATCGGCTATATAAGCTGTTGCAGTTGTAAAACTTGCACCTGTAATTCCGGCAATTATTCGCCCTACAAATAGCCAGGCGATAGTAGGGGCGAAAGAAAGGAATACATAATCCACACCAAAACCAAATAATGAAAATAAGAGTATGGGCCTCCGGCCAAATTTATCACTGAGGTTACCAAGGAACGGAGAAAACAAAAACTGCATTATAGCATAAGCAAAAGTTAGCCAGCCACCGTAACGGGACGCCACACTTATATTTCCATGAATAAGTTCCTCAATAAGTTTTGGTAGCACCGGGATAATTATTCCCAGCCCTGTTACATCAATTAAAAGCGTAAGGAAAATGAAACCAAGAGCGGCATTACGGTTTGAAGCCATTCAATACTTTTTGTCAAAGATGCCGGAAAAACCAAAGCAAAAAAATTATTTCATGAAATATTATTATACCCTCTACAATTAATTATTTACGTGAAAATTTAATAACATTGTTTAAAAATTTACAGGATTTAATACTCCAAAGAGAGAGATTAAATCCCGGTGAACCATACCTTGACAATTTTTTCTATATTGCAATTAAATAAAAAATAATTGATATGAAAACAGCAGGATGGATATTACTGATTCTTGGAATTGTAATGATATTGATCAAAGGATTCTCAATACCTGTAGAAAAGAAGTTGATTGATGCGGGCCCGATACAAGTAAGTAAAACCGAAAATAAATGGATTGGATGGCCTACTTATACGGGCGGGTTGCTGGCAGTTATTGGTGTTGTTCTTGTAGTCGCCGGTAAGAAAAAATAAAATTTCAAAAAGTCATATTTATCGAAGTGACTTTTTTTGGGTAAATTATTCAACAAAATGCCCCGGCGCGCGGCAGGGCATTTTAATATAAATTCTAAATTCTTACAAAAGAAGAATCAAAAGTAATATTATTATAATAATGGCGCCCACGGATAAATAAATCCCATTCTGGTTCCTTCTTACTTCTTTTTTCATTTCTTTTACTTCTTTTCTCAGGGCTTTTTTTTCTGATGAAGTAAGGCTACTCTTATCCATATCCCTGATTTCTTTCAGGCGGGTCACTAATTGCTGCGCGCGGGCTTCATTAGGCTTTTCGGTATTTATCGCTGGTGTCACATCTGCTGCAAATGCAGGCATTACCAGCGTCAGGCTCATAGCCAATACAAATAATGGGATGATTTTTTTTAGGTTCATTTGATAACTTTTTTGGGTTGAATAATTGGTGAACATGTAAAATTAATTGTATTAACCCATACAAATGATGTTCCAAATAAAATTAATTTAATAATTTATCAGGTTAGTCATAACAAACATTTCTGTAAAAAATAATATAATAAAAAACCACCGGTACACCGGTGGTTAATAGCGCCGCATAGCGCCCCAGATTATTTTGATGGAAACCTGCTAACAAATCTTCAGCAGCGGAGTCCATGTTCTATCTGTAGATTGCATGAATACCTCCTTTTTATTTGATGAAGATTAAAGTTAGTAAAAAAGTAAATAAAAAATTCACATCAAAATAATTTCCTGTCAGTCTTCCTTAAGTTGTTTTCTTAAATCATATTGAAGATCGGGATGAAGTGTTGAAATAGATTCATTTATTTTCGTTATTTGCATTTCATACATTTTCAGTAACGGTTTGCTCTTGCGCAGGGGTATCGAATAATTAATGACACTGTTGCAAAAATGAATAAGAATTTCAGCCTCTGCTTGTTTGGATCCCGAAAACCGTATGTGTTTATTTGCATGTCGTAAAATCTTACGCACGCTTTTCTTTATATAGTAAATGTTTGAAATATTTATTTCACTAAAGAAACCGGTGATTTCCTGTTTTACGTTTTCAATGTAAGTTGTAACATCATCTGCTTCAAAAAGAAGAAATGTGAGCAGTTCTTTATTTTCCTTTTTAAATTTCGCCAGTCGCAAACAATAAGAAAGAAGTTGGATATGGTTCCTGGCTTCCAATTCTTTCTTAAGTTCATGTATTGATGCTGCCTTCATATACAGTAAATATCGGTAACATCATTATTTGAAAAAAATATTGATTTGAGAAGTATTTTTTAAAAAATAAAAAGGAAACCGTTACAGTTCCCTTTTTGAGGCTTTCACCTGCGTAATTAAAATATAGTAGTTATTGTTTGATAACTTTATTATTATAAAGAATTTCCCCGCCTGCGCCGGAAACTGTAATTATATACATACCCTGTTGTAAACCGCTTATATTTGAGAACTCTTTTCTTGTACTTCCTGTATTAATTGACCATTTTTCGGCGGCTACTTCTTTCCCCGTAATATCTACAAGCCTTGCAGAAACCGCCTGGTTGGTTGCGCTGGAGAAATCAACTGTAAGTGAATTATGGAAAGGATTTGTTAAGACAGATACCCCTGTTGTATTAAGATTAATTTTTACGCTCACCGTTTTAGAATATTTATAATTACCATCTATATCCACCTGTTTAAGGCGATAGAAGTTAAAACCTTTTAGAGGCCTCGCATCATAGGCGTTATAATTTTTTACTGTTGAACTATTTCCTGCGGCATTGACCGAGGTTACATCGCTCCAGTTTGAATTACCGTCAGTGCTTTTTTCAATAACGAAAGATTTGCTGTTTATTTCCTGCGAAGTTGACCATTCAACGCTTACGCCACTACCCTTCTGCCGGGCATTGAAATTTAAAAGCTGAACAGGTGTGGTACCACCCGTTGCACATTGGGAAAACGTAATATCATCTATTGCAAAATCATTTCCGCAACCTCCGACAGTACCATCAGCAAGAACAATTCTTATGGTAGTTACTAAAAAAGTGCCTGTAAGAGGTACAGTAACAGCAGAACCAAGAGCTGCCCAGGTTGGATTTACAGTCTGGGCTACAGGATTGGATGAAAATGGTGATCCTGTTAACGGTATCCATGTATTCGTTGGTGAAAGATATTCAACCCTGAAAGTTATAACAGGAAGTAATGGATCCGGCGCGCAGGTACCTGGCGTATTCACATTCATTAAAAACAGGTTTACAGTGTAGTCACCTGCTGCGAAACCAACGGAACGATTAATTTGATGGATATAAAAGGTCTCTGCCTTCCCGTTGACTACAAGCGCTCTTCCATTTATATCATTGGGAGTGTGATCTTCTGATACATGCCACTCAGGTTTCTGCTGAGTATTATTAATTATGCGGTAAATGCCTTCATTAGCCAGGGGGCCGGTTGCCTGGTAGGTTAAACCTGTTGGCAGTATATCCGTACTGCTTACTGCACTCGTCCCTGTGCCAAAAGTTTCTGAGAATAAAACTGCCGGGTTTGTACAATTACTCTGCGCGAAGGTTTTTGCTGTAAACGAATTGATAACTAATACACTGAAGGTTAAAACGGTACATACAACCGTTTTTAAATAAAAGATAAATTTCTTTTCCATAAAAAAGTTTAAGGGGTGTAATAAAATTAGGAATTCAAAGGCCACGATGATTATCAGTTCCTCAAAATTACATTACGTGCAAATAGAGGATATCGGGAAACGAAATCTTCAAAGGGAAGGATGAAACAAACTGAAATGTGAATACAAACATAAAATAAATTATTTATAATCAGCTTTTTCATCAATTTTAATAATATGTGCTAAAGCCAATCAGTTGCTCTCATGAACGGGTGAGCATCATACCCTGGCGACGATCATATTTTGAATGCCGCTTTACCGTTTTTTGCCTGCGAATGAAGACAACTATTGCATTATGTGGTGATGCACATTGAAATCGAAAAAGTTGTTCAGAGTTTTGTAGATAAAACCTCTTACTTTTCTGAAAATAAAAAAGAGGCTGCCCTTTTAAGACAGCCTCTTTTTCTGGCTGACGCCATCGTTAGTAAGTAGAACACTATTGTTTGATAACTTTATTATTGTAAAGAATTTCACCACCCTGGCCGGAAACTTAATTATATACATACCCTGTTGTAAGTCGCTTACATTTGGGATATCTTTTCTTGTATTTCCCGTGCTATACTTCACAAGGGATAAATTAGTGACATTTTAAATTACTTAATTTCAAAATGTCCATGTGCTGACTTTTAAAGTGAAAGTGGATAAACTCATTGGATTTTAAACCTTAGTAGAAAGTGACTTATTGAATAGTTATAACCTTGTTATCTTATTAAATGATTAACTATTATATATTGTAATTATTGGTAATAAGGTAATAAGGTGATCATTAATGAAGTTCATTTTCCTAAGGTTTGCTGGTAGGGATTTAACGTTTAAAAGTGCCGGAAAATCAATTCACTTTTTTACTCCTTGCGCGGTATAATTGACCATTTTTCAGCGGCTACCTGTTTCCCGGTAATATCTACAAGCCTTGCAGAAACCACCTGGTTGGTTGAGCTGGAGAAATTAATTGTAAATGAACTGTGGAAAGGGTTTGTTAATACAGAAATTCCTGTTTTATTAATATTCAATTTCAAACTCACAGTTTTAGAATACTTGAAATTACCATCTATATCCACCTGTTTAACGCGATAGAAGTTGACGCCTTTAACAGGCTGTGCATCATATGCGCTGTAATTTTTCACCGTTGAGCTATTTACGGCGCCATTTATTGAGGGTACCATATTCCAGTTAGAATTACCATCAGCGCTTCTTTCAACTATAAAAGATTTGCTGTTGAACTCCTGGGATGTAGTCCATTCAACACTTACACCACCACCCTTCTGACGCGCGTCGATTTTTAAAAAAACAACAGGTAGCTGACCACCCGTGCTACACTCAGAAACAGAAATACCATCCAGTGCAAAATCATTTCCACAACCGCCTGGGGTCTCATCTGCAAGAACAAGCCTGATACTATTCACCCCGTCAACCGGCAAAGTAAACGTGGAACCAACACCTGCCCATACCCGGTCAATCGTTTGGCCTACCGGCGGGGCAGTATATGGTGAGGACGTCAACGGCACCCATATATTAGCCGAAAGATATTCAAGCCTCCTAGTAATAACAGGGAGCAACGGATTTGGCGCACATGCGCCAGGCGTATTTACATTCATTAAAAACAGGCCTGCAAAGTATTAACCTGTGGAAAACCTGCCGGGAGATCAATTTGGCGGCTATAAAAGGTACCTGCCTGTCCATTGGCCACAAGCATCCTTCCATTTATATTATTCGTTGTGCCATCTTCTGATGCATGCCATTCGGGCTTTTGCTGAGCATCATTTATAACCCGGTAAGTGCCTTCGGCAGCTAATGGCCCGGTTGGCGCATAAGTTAAACCGACAACATCAGGCCAGCTCACGGGGCCTACACCTGTTCCAAAATCTTCTGAGAATACAACTGTTGGGCTGCCACAACCCTGAGCAAGGGTCTTTGAGGTTAACGAACTAATTAGTGAAGCACTAAAGATCAAACCGGCATACGCAACCGCTCTTGCATAAAAGGTAAATTTCTCTTCCGTAAAAAAGTTTAAGGTGTGTAATAAATCAGGAATTAAAAGACAAAAGGTTATAGCTCTTCGAAATTACGATGTCGCAATTTGCGGATAAAGGTATACATAAGGTATTTAAGGAAAAGGAAATAGTAGACTGAAATAGGTAGACAAACATAAAATAAATTATTTACATTGAAAAATTTTCTAAAGGTTGTAACAGCCGGATAATTACTCAGATGGATACAGTGAATCATTTGCACCGTACGGCGAACCCAAACAAATAATTTAAACAAGTGCAACGGTTATCCTCAAATAAAAGTCTTAATTTTTTGATCCGTGCTATTTGTCGGGAGGCTGTAACAATATTACAGCCTCTTTTTATAGTATGATGCCACTTCAATTTTTTTAAGCAAAATTTATTCGCCCCGTTGCCTGTCTAACAAAGTTTATCCGATTTAAAAAAGCAGTTACCATTTTCCGGTATTTAATTAAAATGCCCGTTGACTCAATTTATTTTCCCAAAATAAATCACCTCCCTATTTCCAAAAATATTACATTGACTGATTATTAAAATTGAAATGGCAAAAAAAGGAAATCTGCTCTCTCCTCTCACTATTTTAATGATTGTGATCATTATTGCGGCTGTTGCAACCTGGCTGGTTCCCGCAGGGCGCTATGATACACTTTCTTACAATGAGAAATCATTTGTAATAAACACAGATAGCAGCCAGGTTTCTCTACCCTTTACGAAACATATACTCGACAGCCTACAAATTCATATCACTACCGGGAAATTTGAATCGGGGTCCATCCGGAAACCTGTTGCAATACCGGGAACTTTTCATCACCTCAAAAAAAATTCACAGGGCTTTATTGAAATTCTTGAGGCTCCGCTAAAGGGTATAATTGATTCTATTGAAATTATATTGTTTCTTCTTGTTATCGGGGGATTTATGAATGTATTTCATGAAACCGGGGCCATGGTAAAGGGGCTTACTGCACTCTCTTATAGCATGAAGGGGAAAGAAGCATGGCTGATCATTATTCTTACTTTTTTATTTTCATTTGCAGGCTCATCTTATGGAATGGCTGAAGAGGCATTGGTTTTTTACCCGGTAATGGTTCCTTTGTTTTTAGCTGCAGGTTATGATTTACTTATTCCGCTTGCGGTGATATTTGCGGGCACTCAATTGGGTACTTTATCATCATTCTCCAATCCCTTTTCTACTATCATCGCTTCCAATGCAGCAGGTGTAAACTGGGCTGACGGGCTTACCGGAAGAATTATAATGTTCATTGCTTCAACGGGCATCTCTATCTGGTATTTTGTACGATACGCCCAAATTATAAAAAAAGATCCTTCAAAATCTATAGTTTACAGGGTCGATGGAGTTGTTTCTTCCCCGTATGAAAAAATTGCTATCGAAAGTGAAAATGCTGAACCACTTTCACAAAAAACAAAGGTCCTGCTAACTCTGTTCCTGCTTACATTTTTAACAATGATAACGGGTGTAGTTTGGTTTGACTGGTGGCTCATGGAAATGTCTGCTTTATTTTTAGCTTCAGCCATTCTTACCGCATTGATTGGGCGGATTACTGAAAAAAACTTTCTCACTCAATTCATCAAAGGTGCTGAAAACTTACTGAGTGTGGCCTTTATTGTCGGCGTTGCAAGAGGTGTTACGATTGTTTTAAATAACGGGCATATAAGCGACTCCATTTTATTTTATTCTGCAAAACTGGTGAGTGACATGCCGCCCGCACTTTTCATTATTGTATTGCTGGCCTTATACATGGTTTTTACTTTATTTATTTCATCATCTTCAGGTATGGCGGTATTAACAATGCCTGTTATTGGCGGGTTGGCCGTAATTGTAAATGTGCCCGGGAGAGAAATTGTAAATGCATATTTATTTGGGATGGGCATCATGGGTTTTATGACACCTACCGGCCTCATATTGCCTTCACTTGCCCTTGCGAATGTGAGCCTGAAAGCATGGTGGAAATTTATTTACCCGCTGCTTATCATTCTTTCTGTATTATGTGCGCTGGCTTTAATTGTGGGGATCTATTTATAATTTTGCGATTATAACTCAGGCAGACAATTTTATTAGTTTAACAATTTTACTATTTTTTCTTTTCACATTTTTATAAATATTCGCGGTGTAGTTTTTGTAATTAATAAAAAATATAAATCACATAAAATGAAGTACCCTAAATATTTTAATGCTCTTCTCATGACAGGTTTGGCAGTTATCATTTTTTCTCTAAGTTCATTTGCACAAAGTAGTTTCGCAGATAAAAGCGATCCTAAAAAAATAGCTTTTAAAAACATGGTAGATTCGCAGCATTTTGTTTTTGTTGCACAATCGGTTAGTCCTTTAAGGGGCCGGTTTCGCAACCTCACATCTTCATACGACGTTAATATTTCAAAAGATACTATGATATGCTATCTTCCTTATTTCGGCAGGGCCTATTCCGCCCCCATCGACCCTTCCTCCGGGGGACTTGATTTTACTTCAACTAATTTTTCTTATTCGGTTACGCCACATAAAAAAGATGGATGGAATGTTATGATAAAGCCAAAAGATAATACTAATGTCCAACAACTTCTATTTACAATTTTTGATAATGGATCTGCAAGCCTTAATGTAACAAGTACCTCCCGGGATCCCATTTCTTTTAATGGGCACATAGAAAAAGAACAAAAGAAAAAGAAAAAGAAAAAATAACAATTCTTTGCTAAAAATGCATTGCCTGCGATGTAAGTTTATAAGTATGGATCAACAAACAGGGAAGTATATTATTGCATCTGGATTATTTACCGTAATCGCAGGAATACTCATTTATTATTTTCATGATTATTTTAAATGGTTTGGAAAGCTTCCCGGAGATATCAGGGTTGAAAAAGAAAATTACAGGTTTTATTTTCCCGTAGTTACTATGATTGTTATCAGTCTTGCAATAACCATTATTTTTAACATTCTTAAACGTTTATAAACTTCCGATCTTTACAACTGGTATTTATCTCCAGCCACATTTTATTACGTAAATGAAATACGGGCGAAGATTTTGGGTAATATATTGCAATTCTCTAATGAAGTATTTTGTTGAAAAAAAATCTATTGTCAGGCAAATATGGGGAAAAAGTGACACGGTGCTTTTTATATTTGCGGGTGCAGCCGCTGAATTTGCTCTAAACAGGGCGGTTGACTGGTTGTATTTTACGGGAATGCTTCCGGCAGATCCTTTAGGGAGATTATTTTCAACTGTGAGTTATGCCAGGAGAATTGTTTTTGCTGAAAATGAGGAAGCCATGAAAACAATTGACCGAATAAGTTCTATCCACAAAGGAGTAGAAAATAAGCGCGGTTCCCCTATACCTGGCTGGGCATATCGCGATGTACTTTTTATGCTGATACACTATAGTATTGCATCTTTCGAAGTACTGGAACGAAAACTTTCTGTTACTGAAAAAGAAGCAGTATTCGATGTTTTTTACAGGTTTGGGGAACGGATGGAATTACAAGGCCTTCCGGAAAATTACACAGAATGGCTAAAAGTAAGGGAGCACGACATGGAAAATGATCTTGAAAAAAGTAAGTATACAACCGACCTGTTTAAACAATATAAAAAGCACCTTGGTAATTTCCGATATCGCGTATTAATTGAAGGCCAAATAATGGTAGTACCTGAAAAAGTGCGGCATTTGCTGCATTTCAGAAAGTTCTCCTTTTTGAATCCTGTCCTGCCATTTTACAAGATCAGCCGGGCTCTTAAATTGGATGGAATCATTAAATCACTTATTCTGCCTGCCAAATATAAAAACGAGATAAAGGAACTAAACACTACTGCTGTGTAGATTGAATCTCACGGCTGTGTTCATTATACGGATTACATGCACACTTAAAATACGTTCGGGGCATCACATTCCTTTAATCATTTTGGCACAAAAATTAGTGTATACAATTATTTATCAATATTTACTAATCCAAAAATTTACATCATGGCAAAGTATTCAAAAGGCGCCGGAGAAAAAGTTGAAAAAGTAATGCACGAAATGCACGAAGGAAAACTCAAAAGCGGAAAAAGCAATAAAAAAGTTACCAGGCCTAAACAAGCTATCGCGATAGGGCTTTCGGAAGCAAGGAAAGAAGGCGCAAAAGTTCCAAAGAAAAGTTCATCGAACTCTGCATCTAAAAAGTCAGTTCCTAAAAAAGAATCCGCTAAAAGTTAAAAAGAATAAATTTTTCAGAGCACTGATAAAATGTCCCACAAAGCCACAGAGACCACAAGGATTTTTTTGCCACGAATTTTCGCTAATTAAGATACCTTATTTATAATCCGTGGCTGTTCTTTTTTGCCACAGATTACATAGATTTTCACAGATTAAAACACATCACTTATAATCTGTGGCTGTTTTTTTTCCACGAATTACACTAATTTTCGCGAATTAAGATACATCACTTCTAGTTTAACAATTAGTGGAAATTCATGTAATTCGTGGCTAAAAAGTAATTCGTGGTTAAAAAGCTTATATCATGATGTAATCATCATTTCAGCGCTTTCCTCCTGCACGGATTCTATACTGGTTCTGTAAATGACTTTTCTTCCTAATAACAAAACGATAAAGCTTATTAACGCACAACAGGCCATCACCGCTGACATAGGTACTGCAGTCTCGTTATGCAGAAAACTTACCAATGCAGAAGAGAAAGCGCCGATCCCTAATTGAATGGCGCCCATTAATGCGGAAGCAGAACCTGCATTTTTGCTGAAGGGAGCCATGGACAGCGCTGCCGAATTTGGAAATGTGAATCCCTGGCAGCTTAGAAAAATTAATATCAGGAATATGGTGGAAAATAACCCAAGCAACTGATACCAGGTTCCCATGAATAAAAGAATTCCTGTAACAGATTGACAAAGTAATGCAATTCGTATTATTTGCTCACTTGTAAATTTTCTGAGCAGTAATGAATTGATCTGGCTTGAAGTTATCAGCCCCATTGCAATTGTCGCAAATATCCATCCATATTGTTTACCGGTTACTTTAAAAATTTCCATAAACACATGTGGAGATCCGGCAATGTATGCATATAAGCCGGCGGCTGCGATAGAACCCGTAAATGCATAAGTATAAAATTGCGGCACTTTGGAGATTTGCAAAAAGCCATTGATGATGGGTTTTGGCCGCATTGAAACAGAAGCATCCGGCAACCGGCCCTGGGGCAACGCAAAATATATGGCTACTATAGTAAAGGCTGCAATGCCTGCAAGCACTATAAAAATCGATTGCCATCCAAATGCAGCAGTAACATAACCTCCAAGCGTAGGTGCTATTATGGGAGAAACTGCAACCACCAGCATCAGCAATGAAAATATTTTTGCATTTTCTTCAACAGGAAACAAATCCCTCACCATTGCCCTCGCAGCTACCATGCCCACACAGCCTCCCAGCGCCTGTAACAGGCGTATAGCAATAAGCGCATCGGCAGTTGTACAAAAAGCGCAGCCTATAGAAGCAAGCAGGTAAGCGAACATTCCAATGTACAAAGGCTTCTTCCGGCCAAACCTGTCGAGCAGCGGGCCATATAATAATTGCCCGAAAGCAATTCCTATAAAGAAGCTCGATAATGAAAGTGATACGTGCGCAACTGTTGTATGTAGATCTGCTGCGATTGCAGGAAACCCGGGAAGATACATATCAATAGAAAATGGCCCGATAGCGGAAAGCAATCCAAGAATGAGAATTGTAAAAAATTTATTCTTTCCTTTCATCTCCATAAAAAAGTGGTAAATCTATGCAAGCATTTTAAAAAGATAGCATGTTCAGTATTTTATTTTTGCTCAAACGGAACACAACGATGCTGTGAACTTTCGCGTAGCCAAAAAATAATATATATTTTTAACCCTTTATAGCCCGGAAAAAGTTATTCGGGCCTATCGTACTGGCGCCATCGGCTGGAAATCTTTTTTAGCCTTTTCTTGAGTTAATAGAAAAATTTCAATAACTTTCATCTATTGTTTTTGGGCAAACTACTTTGATATTCCCCGAAAAAGTATGGCACCTTTCTAACCACTTGAATAATTCCCTCTCTTTAACTATCGGAACCAGCATCCTTTAAAATTCTAAAGCTTCCGTAGAACTACAAGTCATTTGCCAAAATAAAATTTTATAACTGCATAAATTTAAAACATGACAAGAACCTTACTTTTAATAGTATCTGTAATAATTTCTACCCTTAGCTTACAGGCGCAGGGGGTAACTCAAATTAATAACAACCGCAGCCTGCATGTTGTTTTTCCGTTAACAACCACGAGGGCAATTGTCCTGTCGGCTATTGACAGTTCAATCTGGACAACAGATGCAAGCCTTGCCGGTACCGTCCAAATACCCACGAATGTTAAATATGTAAGTTTTGGCCAGTTGCTTTCCGGTAAATTTATTTTTACCGGGTATACACCTGCTACGGGTACAGAGGTTTATATTACAGATGGCACTTCTGCGGGAACTGTGCTGGTAAGTGATATTAACCCCGGGGCCGCAGGTTCTGCGCCAGGGCTAATGGCATTGCTAAATGGGTTTCTTTATTTCGCAGCAACCAGGCCCGCGGAAGGCCGGGAATTGTGGAGAACTGATGGTACACCCGGAGGCACCACTCTCGTTAAAGATATTCAGCCAGGGCCTG
This sequence comes from Ginsengibacter sp., assembly GCA_040005125.1. Classification (GTDB taxonomy): domain Bacteria; phylum Bacteroidota; class Bacteroidia; order Chitinophagales; family Chitinophagaceae; genus Ginsengibacter. The sequence continues at coordinate 18,011 of JBDTZL010000365.1, read as the reverse complement.
TCGGAAGTTTTGCGGCAGATCTGGATATCTTTCACCCGTTTATTATTCCCTCATTTATATTTTCAAATGGTTCATATCTTCTTTTTGCAGCCAATACAACAGGTTCCGGTAATGAATTATGGAAATCTGATGGAACGGGCGTGGGAACTGTTTTGTTAAAAGAGATAAATACAGGTCATGTTAGTGCTGACTCCTCAAACCCGTCAAATTATTATACCTTAAATAATATCACTTTATTTACAGCTACAGATGCAACACACGGAAATGAAATATGGAAAACAGATGGTACTCCGGCAGGAACTGTTTTGGTGAAAGATATTAATCCCGGTACTCCCGGCTTCGATGAGTTTGAATTTGCGCCAGGGTTTGCATTTCCTTTTTTCCTTGGCTTTCATACTTTTAATAACCATGCTTATTTCCAGGCAAATGATGGTACAAGTTTCGGTGAACTTTGGAGTACAGATGGCACCGGTGTAAATACTATTCTTTTAAAAAATATAGCGCAAACCACATTTCCAATTTCTATTATGGTCTCACAGGCTGTAAACCTGCCCAATAAATTTATTTTTCCTATAGCAGATTCTACTACTCCCTTTCGTTCAGAACTTTGGCAATCAGATGGTACCCCCGGCGGCACCGTTTTGTTCAAATCTTTTCCACCGGTTCAGGAAAATGATGTGCCGGAAATCTTTGTACCGAATAGCGCCGACTTTTTAAACCGCACTTTAACTCAGCAATTATTTCAGGGTAATAAATTCTTCTTTACAGCGCGTGATGGGGCCAATGGGTATGAGTTGTGGATCTCCGACGGCACGTTGGCAGGAACACATGTAGTAAAAGATATAAACCCCGGGGCAGGTAATGGAATTGACATTGACCGTAATGTTTCCGCTTTATATACAAATACGGCTTTATTTTTTGCCGCCAACAATGGCGCTAATGGAAATGAATTGTGGCAAACCGACGGGACGGCGGGAAACACTACAATAGTTGCAGATATTAACCCCAATGCAGGAAATGCCGATCCCGGTCTTTCAATGATATTGAATCATAAAATCATATTCAGTGCAACAGAAGGAGATGATCCCAACCACACAGATCTATACACTGTTGTTGGAAACTTTGTCGCATTACCGGTAAAACTCACAGATTTTACGGTTACGCTTAAAACAAATGACGCGTTACTGGGATGGAGCACTGCGCAGGAACTGAACACTAAAAACTTTACCATCCAGCGAAGCTACGATGCACAACGTTTCTCAGACATTGGAATGGTATCCGCAACCGGAACTTCTTCCAGCAGGCATACTTACTCGTTTATTGATGCGGGCATTGTTAACAGTGGTGAAAACATTGTATACTACAGGTTGCTCATGACTGATAAAGATGGGAAATCTCAAAATTCAAATGTGATTTCTTTAAAACTCAAAGGCAGCAGCCAATGGAATGTTCGCCTTCTTTCGAATCCTGTGCAGGATAACATAAATGTAATACTGAGTGGCATCACCGGTAATGTTCAGCTTTCTGTACGTGATATAAGCGGGAAAACAATTTATACAAAATCGTTGCAAAATATAAATGGACAGATCAGCCTTCCGGGGGTATTGCAAAAGGGCGCATACATACTGGAAGCAGAAACTAACAATGAAAGAAAATCTGTAAAGTTTGTAAAATAAATAACTCTATTTAACATAAGGCAGTCCTGTTTAAGGGCTGCCTTATTTATGTAATCCTGTTGGTTTTTGATCCAGGCCTAAAGAAATCTGTTCCTAATCAGTTTTTTTATAAGGCATGATCCAATCTGAATGACTGAATGGATGCCATTTTACGGCAGCAAGATTTACAGAAGGGTTTACAAGAGGCTTGTAAGGGCTTCTATTTAAGCTTACTGAATCTATTGCGTACACCTCCACATTAATAAACCCTTTTCCAGTAAAATGTTTCTTAATTCGTTGGGCATATTGCCATGTTATATCCGGGGAAATCGCTATCCACATCACATGAGATGGTGTGAATATTTTTGAAGGATCAACATTCCATGTTTTTCCTGTGCCGGTATCAATTACTTTAAAATAAACTTTACCCGTTTTTGAACGCAACATCATTTTCCAACTCATCCTGTAACCTTCCTCAGTCCAAAATACATTTCCGGGAAAAAACCACGATCTCATAGGTAAAACAACCTGGATAAACAGGTAGATACCCAAACCATAAATTACCAATTGCCTGTTGAATGATCCATGACCGGGAACCTTATCACTATCAACAAACGGCGATTTATTCTTAAAAAAGAAGCGCCGCACTTTTTCCGGCTCAATAAAGAACAGGTTTAATGCAATTGATAAGTAAGGGAAAATACCAATCCTGAATGTAAAAGAATTAAATACATGAAAGGCACATGAAAGTAAAAATGCATAACGCCGAGTTCTTTTCCAAATTAACAGCGGTATAATTAAAAGGTCGAAAAAAAATCCTCCATAACAAACCAATAACTGAAACCACTTTTGACCATAGAGCATACCAACTATATGTTGTGTGCTTAACCTTGAAAATTGTATTGCCATAAATTTTCCGGAAAACCAATCTGCTGAAAGCTTGCTGATAGCAGCAAAAAAATAAATTACCGCCACCTGGGCAATGAACAGCAGGATAACCCATTGCGGACAAGAATCTTTTTTGACTACAGCTTTTCTTTTTGCATCCCATGAATAATATTGATTGGCAGGCATAAAGACCATCAGGAAGCATAACAATAAAACGAGATAATAATGATTATTATAATCCGATTTTTGCATAAAGTATATACCCGCCCATAAAATTGTAAACCCTGCCATCGATAGCCGGTACCAGGCTCCCAGGATAATCATGAAAGTTAATAACACCATCAGGCCAAAATAAAAATACATCCCGTGGCCGGGTAAGGGCTGTAAAAAATCGAAACCTATGAAATTAAAGGTGAATGGAGGCTGAATAAAATTTTTATAAACTGTTCCATTTAAAAGTGCATCTGAAACGTGGTAACATAAAAGAGAGCCAAATATAATTCTAAAAGCAATAAGCGGGCTGTTGTCAACTTCTTTGAAAAGCCTGTTTATAGCAACCGGATAGTAATGGCGGTTATCCATTGATCGGGAATGGTTGCCTATACGATAGAATACTTTTGTTGCACGTTGTCATTAGAAATTTCATCCTTCTTCAATGATTTGTTTTATTTGTTCAAGAAATTCTTTCATTCCGCTTAACGAATGTTGATAACCTTCTTCTGTTGCATAACCTTTTTGTGTCCAGGTAAATGTTGTTTTTTTATCATCATCACTTTTCAAACTATAAGTTACCAATGAATAATTCTCCGGTGTATCTTCCAATCCTGAGAAGCCGCTCCAATAGCTATAACTCAATAATTCATTGACAACATTCCGGATAATAACACCCTTGTCGCGATAAGTATGTTCCTTGTTTTCTCCATATTCGCCCTGGAATATTATTTCACTCCCAACTTTCCAGTCGGTGATAGTTTCTGTGCCGAACAAATATTTCTTAATTATTTCGGGATTTGTAAGCGCATCCCAAACTTTTGAAGGTGCTGCATAAATGTCAATTGATTCCGATACGGTTAAGTCGTGCCTCATATTTTTTATTTGACTATTAATTGGATAAAGGTAAAAAGATTGCCAGCTTAAAAATTCCCGAACGATTATTATAAAGACACATGCTCATCTGCAATTGATATCGCTTCCGAAATTATCGCAAGCCCTTCATCAACCTGCTCCCTTGTGATACATAAAGGAGGTGCAACAAAAATATAATTCCATCTTACAAATGTATACATGCCCAATTCCTTAATTTTTGCGGCAACCTTATTCATTATGACCATTTCATCTGGCTTCGCATTAAAGGGCGCCATTGGTTCCTTGGTCGCCTTGTTCTTTACTAACTCAATGCATCCTAACAGCCCTGTATTTCTCCAGTTACCAATGCAGGGATGTTTTAATTTCATTTCTTCAACTCCTGCATCAATATATCTTCCCATTAATGCCGCATTCTCTATCAGGTTATCATCTTCATAAATTTTCAGAACCTCCAATGCTGCTGCACAACAAACGGGATGAGCCGAATAGGTGAGCCCCAATGGAAGTACCATATCATCATACTTTGCAGCAATTTTATCGGTTACCATTAAACATCCGAATGGTAAATAGCCACAGGTTAATCCCTTTGCCATTGCGATCATATCCGGAACAATATCATGATTTTGAAAACCAAACCATTTGCCGGTACGCCCAAAACCACTCATCACTTCATCCATAATTAAAAGAATACCATGCCTGTCGCACAATTCTCTAACGGCTTTCAAATAACCGTCAGGATATTTTAAACAGCCTGACGAGCCTGACTCACCTTCCAGTAAAATTGCAGCAATATTACCGGGGCCTTCATAAGCGATGATCCTTTCTAAATTGGCAACAGAATCTTTTAATAAATTTTCTTCCCCATATTCCCAGCGATATAAATAAGGCAAATCAAAATGCACAAAGTTCGGCGACTGCTGGGCATCCACAGGGAGCTTGCGTGGATCGCCGCTTGCAGCCATCGCACCGTTGGTAGAGCCGTGATAAGACTGATAACGGCTCAGTATTTTATGACGCCCGGTATAAAGCCGCGCTAATTTAATTGCATTTTCAATTGAGCTCGCACCGCACAAAGTAAAGAGCGCTTTATTTAAATCGCCGGGGCAAATTTCTGCTAACTTCTTACCAAGCTCCCCTCTTACTTTTGTAACAACTGATGGCGTAACATAACTTACCTGTTGCATCTGCTCCATAACGGCCTGGGTTACACGCTGATCGCCATGGCCAATATTTACATTCATCAATCCCGACGAAAAATCAATGTACCGTTTACCATCGTAATCATATAAGTACACTCCTTCTCCATATTTTACGGCAATGGGATTGGTTCCTTTTTGTTTGCTCCAGGAAAATAATGTATAGTCCTGGTTGTTCTGAATAATTTCTGTTGCTTCTGTTTTAGGCGGCAAAATTTTTTCTAATGTGCTCATTGTACATTTTTATTTTTTATCAGTTTAAATATATAATTCATCCCGTTATATCACGCCATCATTTGTTTTCTATTCACCTGGCTTAAAACCAATCCTTTTCCTGTTTTTCCATTTGTCCTGTTGAAATTGGTTATCAACTTTATCATCTAATAAATTTTCTATTGCTTCGTAAATGCTATTAAGTTGCACATCGTGTTCTCCCAAATGCATTTGCAATGTTTCAATTTTAGTTGCTAACTGATTGTATTGAAAAATAGATTTTTTTAGTTCGATGAAAGCCCTGACTACGGCGATACTCATTTTTACAGCCCTTTCACTTTTTAATACACTTGCAAGCATGGTAACTCCATGTTCGGTAAAGGCATATGGTAGTAATCCTGATTGCCGTTTGCTTTGGGATGATGTCGCATTTTGCGACATCATCGTGTTAAGAGGTTGATAATTATGTCTTTGCGGGGATGATGTCGCAATTTGCGACCGCATAGTTTGCCATTCTTTTGCATTGAGACGGAACATAAAATCTTTAGGAAAACGATCTATATTTCTTTTTACCTGTTCATTCAAACGCCTGGTCCCGACTTCATATAAAGCTGCCAGATCAAAATCCAGCATTACCTTTTGCTCACGAATAACAAAGATTTTCCTGATGATATTTTCATCGGGCATGAGAGCGGTAATATTTAGTTTTGCCTTTGGCATTTTTTAAAATTTAAATTTAAAGATCACAAATTGTGATCTTTAAATTGGCGTTCTATAAGACGCCAGACCGGACTGCTTTAATTCCCGTTACGTTTTTTTAATTCTAACTTTTAATTTATTGTATCTGAGGAGTCAGCTTTAAAGCAATTCCAACCAAATAAAGACATTTCAACTAAGTCCCCACCCAAGGCGGAGACCGGGGTTTCAACTCATCCAATTCACCCCGGACTCAGCATTCCATTTAATAGTTGATTTTTTCAACTTTGTCCAAAACTCAATAGAACTTTTGCCGGTAATATCTCCCACACCAAATTTGCTTTCGTTCCATCCCCCAAAACTAAATGGCTCTCTCGGCACAGGCACCCCAACATTTACTCCAATCATCCCTGCGCTTGCCCTGTCAATGATGTAGCGGGCCATACCGCCGTTTTGCGTAAACACACTTGCTGCATTGCCATAAGGGTTGGCATTCTCAATCGCCAAAGCTTCATCCACAGTGTTTGTACGCATGATGCTGATAACGGGACCAAAGATCTCTTCTGTAGCGACCGACATTTGTGGCGTTACATGATCTATTACCGTGGGGCCCACATAAGTCCCGTTTTCTTTCCCTTCAACCTTCGTATTTCTTCCATCAACTAAAATGGTGGCGCCCTGCTCTTCGGCTTCGGTAATATATTTTTCAATTCTCTGTTGCGATTCTTTACTGATCACAGCTCCAAGGTTTTTGCCCGGTATGATCTTCCTTGCTTCGTCGCAGATTTTGTCGATGATACTATCTACATTTCCTACGCCAATCATTGCAGATGCAGCCATACAACGCTGGCCTGCGCAACCGCTCATGGAAGCAGCAACATTTTGCGCAGTCATTCCCGGGATCGCATCGGGTAAAACCATCAGGTGATTTTTTGCCCCGCCTAAAGCAAGGCACCTTTTGTATTTATTGGTTGCTCTTTGATAAACCATCCTGGCAACTTTTGTTGAGCCTACAAATGAAACTGCCTCAATTCCCGGGTGATCGCAAATCGCCTGCACAATTTCTGCATCGCCATGAACAACATTAAAAACTCCATCAGGCAAGCGGGCCTCTTTTAATAATAGTGCCAGCCTTCCAACGCTTAAGGGAACTTTTTCGGATGGCTTCATGATCATGCAATTTCCTAAGGCTAGGGCATTGGGTATTGTCCAGTTAGGAACCATGCTGGGGAAATTAAAGGGCACAATTGAGGCCACAACACCCAAAGGCACACGCTCCGTTCTGCATTCAACACCTTTGCTTACTTCGAGAATCTCGCCCGTAACGAGCTGGGGTAAAGAAGTGGCAAATTCTGTAAGCTCAATACATTTTTCTATTTCGGCAATTGATTCAGCTATGGTTTTTCCATTTTCTTCTGAACACAATTCTGCAAGTTCCTGTAAATGTTTTTCAAGTAGATTTTTGTACCTGAAAAAAACCTGCACACGTTCCTTTATAGGGGTTTTACTCCACGCCTGGAAAGCTTTTTTACCGGCATATACTGCGTTGTTAAGGTCTTCTGCCGACGACATGGGAACTTCTGAAAGTTTGTTGCCATCGAGAGGTGAAATGATTTCAAGATACTTTTGCGTTGTGGCATTTTGAAATGTGCCATCAATAAAATTTCTTACTGGCTCATACTTCATGGAACGGTATTAGTTTTGTATTGGAATTATATAATAAATATTTGTATTGAAATAACATGGTAAAATAATAAAAAAAGACCCGAATTCAGAATTCAAAGTAATCTATTGTAAATTTATCATTTACTAAATATATTATTACTTCTTAGAAGCCCTTTGATTATGTTAAGCCGGAATTTACTCGTTATATTATTTGTTTTTGCAAAGTTTCATTCCTACCATGGATGTACTATCAATAAAAACAAGGTCAATTTGTCCTGCAAAGAATATGATTTCAACAATCCTTTCAGAATAAAACTTGGAGAACCACTCTCTGAAATTTCGGGTATTAGCTTTTATCCCAAAGATAGCAGTGTATTTGCTATATCTGATGAAAATGGAAGCCTGTATAAAATTTATCCAAATAAAAAAAATCTGACAATAAACTGGAAATTTGATAAAGCGCATGATTTTGAGGATGTGCTTCTCCATAACGGCTCTTTTTACGTTTTGGAAAGCAATGGAAATATTCAAACGTTGCGCTTCTCACCAAACGGTGATACCATTTTTAAAAGAAGAGATATTTTCCCCGTTGAAAATGATAAAAAAAATGAGTTTGAATCAATATATTATGATGAGGGATCCAAAGGATTGGTAATGATCTGCAAGGAATGTGAAGGAGATAAGAAAAAATCTGTTTCAGCATGGAACTTTGACCCTCTATCTGAAACATATACGCCTTCTGAATTTTCTATAGATGTTCTTCCCGTCGAAAAAAAGACCGGCGAAAAAAAACTAAAATTAAAGCCATCTGCTTCAGCTGTTAATCCCCTTACAAATGATGTATGGATTCTTTCTTCAACAAATCAATTGCTTGTTGTTACAGATAGGAAAGGCAATACAAAAGAAGTATATACATTAAATCCTACAATTTTTAAACAACCTGAAGGAATCACCTTTACACCATGGGGAGACCTGCTTATTTCCAATGAGGCAACAGATAAATATGAAACTTCCACCCTATTGATTTTTAAACCCCAAAAAAGAGGTTAATGCAAAAATGCTATGCGGTCATTTTCTTTTTGTTTATCGGTAATATTTGTATGGCTCAGGCAGATTCTATACAGGCACGCATCATACTTATCGGAGACGCCGGCCAGCTCAACTTTGGCAGGGAACCCGTTCTGGATGCTGCACGTGATCTTATTCCACTCGATAGCAATACAACCGTTCTATACGTAGGAGATAATTTGTATACGCACGGTTTACCCGATGAAATAATGCCGAATTATACAATTGCAAAAGCTATCCTGGATTCTCAAATAAACATTGTAAAAGGCACCAATGCAAAAGTTCTTTTTATTCCCGGTAACCATGATTGGGATAATGCCGCCGCGAACGGTCTTGAGCTTGTAAAACGACAGGGAGCTTACATAAATTCGCAGGGCAAAAATGTGAAATTTCTTCCTGTTGATGGATGTCCCGGCCCCGTTGAATACCCCATTAATAAGGATATTATGCTGGTAATTTACGACAGCCAGTGGTTTATACGGGCGCAGGGCCAAAAACCGGGTATAGAATCGGACTGTCCATATAAAACTGAGGAGCAATTTTATACCGCGCTGGAAGATGCGCTGGACAGGAATTCAGGGAAGCTGGTGATCCTTGCCAGTCATCACACATTAAAGAGCTACGGGATACATGGTGGTTATTTCAATCTCAAACAATATATTTTTCCGTTTACAGATATGAAGCCAAATTTATGGATCCCTTTGCCCGTCATTGGTGTTATTTATCCGATCGCAAGAGGTGTCTTCGGAACACCTGAAGATCTGCAATTTCCTGCTTATGCCAATATGATTGAGCGGGTAAACAAAATTGCCAAAGAACATTCCAATGTAATTTTCGTAGCAGGCCATGAACATACGCTTCAGCTTATAAAAGACAGCAGCTATTATTACGTTGTAAGCGGGGCCGGTTCAAAAAGCACCCGTGTGTCACACAGTAGAAAAACACTATTTGCCAAACAATCATTTGGTTTTGCCACGCTCGAAATATCAAAAAACAAAAATGTGCATATAGATTTTTATGCAGTTAGCCAGGATTCGGTAAGCCATAGTTATTCCAATAATCTTTTTAACTTTTCTACCCTAAAAAAAGAATCAAATGATTCTTCTGCAATACCTGAAGCGGTACCCATATCGGGTTTTAAGGATAGTGTTACTGTCGCTATAAATACGCATTATCAGCAAATATCTGCGCCACATAAACTTTTCGCCGGCAAAAATTACAGGAAGGAATGGGCTACCCCGGTACAATTAAAGGTCTTTAGAATTGATAAACAAAATGGAGGCTTTACAATTATAAGCATGGGTGGAGGCAAACAAACCGAATCATTAAGGCTACGCGATAAAAATGGCCAGGAATGGGTATTGCGAACTGTTGACAAAGATCCAAACGGTTCTGTTCCCCGGGTTTTAAAATCATACATAGATAAAAGAATCATGCAGGATATGATATCTGCGGAACATCCGTATGGAGCTCTTGTAGTGCCATTACTTGCCGATGCCGCACAGGTTGTGCACTCCGAACCACAGTATTATTTTGTACCTGATGATCCGGCATTGGGCATTTACCGGAAAAAATTTGCTAATAAGATCTGCCTACTCGAATTATATGAACCCACTTCCGATGAGAGTGATACAAAAAGCACCTCAAAAGTTATTGATAAATTAACCGAGGATAGCAAAAATCATATGGACCAGGAAGCTGTATTACGGGCGCGGCTGCTCGATATGATGATTGGTGACTGGGATCGTCATTTTGATCAATGGAGATTCGGAACAACTGACACCGGGGTGGGTAAATTATATTATCCAATACCCCGGGACCGCGATAATGCATTCTTTTATTCTGATGGCTTTTTTATAAGGAGCCTGAGCATTGCAGCATTGCCGTATTTGCAGGGGTTCAGAAAACATTTTACCAGTATAAAATGGTTTAACTGGGAAGAAAGAAATTTTGACAGGTTGTTTATGAATAACCTTGATGAAGATACGTGGAAGCACGTTATTTCTAAATTCCAGGCCGACGAAACCGATAGTGTTATAGACGAGGCAGTAAAACAACTTCCCCCTGCAATATATAATCACGATGAAAAAAAAATGTCGGTTAAATTATCAAGCCGGAGGGACGTACTTTCAAAAGCCGGATTAAGATATTATCGTTTTCTTTCCAGGGAAGTCAATATTGTTGGCAGTAACAAAAATGAATACTTCAAAATTTTTAATACAAACGACAGTCTCGAAGTAAAGGTCTACAAACGAAAACGCAGTAGTGATTCTTCCACCGTAATGTTCGACCGCAAATTCGACTCCAGGGTTACTAAGTTTATTAATCTGTATGGATTAAACGGAGATGATTTTTTCGAAGTGGATTCCACGGCAGCTTCTAAAATAAAATTAAGGATCATCGGGGGAAAAGGCCGGGATACATTTAATATCAACGGGGATGTTCGTAATATAATTTACGACTACAAACCCGATAGTAATTTCATTGAACATGCCCGAAGAACCAAAAATGCAATATCTACCGATCCCAATGCGAACCGTTATGATATAGCAGGCTTTAATTATAATAAATACAGGATACCCATAAGCATCGCATTTAATGATGAGGATAAATTGCTTGCAGGGCTCGGGTACTCCTTTACAACATACGGTTTCAGAAAAGACCCTTATTCAAGTTACCAAAAGCTTTCATCACTTTTTAGCCTTGCTTCCGGTAAATATCAGCTAAATTATCATGGTGAATTCAACGAGCGAATTGGCAAATATGACCTGGTGGCGAATGGGAATTTATTCAATTCTGTCCTGAACAATTATTTCGGCTCCGGAAACAACACCAAAATAGATAAAACCAAAGGCTACAATTTCTATAAGGTTCGTTATAATTATTTATCAGGTGATCTTATGTTGCGAAAGCGCTTTCATAATTTAGCAGAATTTAATTTTGGTACATCGTACTATCATTACTGGAACCACTACAGCGATAATAAAGGCAAAATACTCGGCCAGCCTGCATTTGCGGGCCTTGACTCCGCAAGTATTTATTCTGACAAATCTTATTGGGGTGGCAAAGCCTCTATTGTAATACATAACATAAACAGCGACCTGCTGCCAACACGGGGTATATTTTGGAATACAGAATTCACATCTTTATTCGGAACAAATGAAAACAGCAGGCAAATTACAAAGATTACATCCGACATGACCCTGTATTCCAGCCTCGCTGATCCCACAAGGCTTGTGTCAGTACTGCGTTTTGGATACGGGCATATTTTTAGCGAAAACTATGAATATTTCCAGGCTCTGGATTTAGGAGCCGATAATTACCTGAGGGGCTTTAGAAAAAACAGGTTTACAGGAAAGACTGTTGCCTATCAATCAACCGAACTGCGATTTAAATTATTTGAATCAAAATCTTATATTGTACCCGGAGCAGTAGGCTTATTGGCGTTTAATGATGTAGGCAGGGTTTGGGCAAAGGATGAAAATTCCAGGAAGTGGCATGATTCATACGGCGGGGGATTTTATTATTCCCCATATAATTTTGCCATTGTTTCCGCTACCATAGCGTTTTCGGATGAAGGAAATATTTTTAATTTTTCGATCGGCACAAAATTTAATATAACATTCTAAATATGGATCACCATAAATTATACAAAAAAATTGAAGAGTATGTAACCGGGCTTTTTGAACAAATGCACGATCCTGCTCTTGTTTTTCACGATCTTGAACATACCCGGGATGTTGTAAAACGTACAAAGGAAATTGCGGGCCACTATAAGGTTTCAGAAGATGAGATGCTTATTCTTTTTACCGCTGCATGGTTTCATGATACCGGCCATTTATTTACCGAGCCATCAAAACATGAAGCGATGAGCGTAGAAATAATGAGAAAATTCATGACCGGTAAAGTAAGTGACGAAATTATTGAAGAAATTGAAGGGTGTATCCTGGCAACAAAATCTCCCAGGAATCCCAAAAGTTTACTTCAGCAAATAATTTGTGACGCGGATACCTACCACTTCGGAACCAAAGAATTTAAGGATACGAACAAAGGAGCGTTGAAAGAACATGTGCTCAGATCCGGTGACGGCGATACCTCAAAATTTAATGAAGAAACGATAAAAATGCTGGGAGCCCATCACTTTTATACGAACTACGCCAAAGAGCTCTTAAATGAAAGAAAAGCAAAAAATATGAAAAAATTACAGGACAAAACCGTTGTGGATGAGCCGGAAAATCAATATGAAGTGGGCACTTTATCCGGGCTCGAAAAAGATAAAAGCGGGCTGATGAGCAAAGGCATTCAAACCATGTTGCGCCTTACATCAGAAAACCATCTAAAGCTAAGCGACATGGCCGATCATAAAGCCAATATACTTATTTCGGTAAATGCAATTATTATATCCGTGATTTTAGGTGTGCTGCTACGCAAACTCGATGAAGAGCCTTATTTGACTATACCCACTATAATTTTTCTGCTGGTTGCCGTTACTACAATAGTAATTTCTATTTTAGCAACAAGACCCAAGATAAGCGGAGGAACATTCACCGCCGAAGACATTGCGCAGAAAAAAACAAATCTCTTATTTTTCGGAAATTTTCATAAAGCAACCTATGAACAATATAATGCAGCTATGAGGGCAATGATGCTCGATACTGATTACCTCTACGGCTCGCTTATAAAAGACATTTATTACCTCGCGGTTGTACTCGGTAGAAAATACAGGCTGATACGCCTGGCATATAATATTTTTATGATAGGAATTATAGTATCAGTAATCGCATTTGCATTTGCTGCCTTTATATATCATAACGAGGCTTTTGGTACGGGTAATGGTACAGTCTCACCTCTATAAATTCGCCGTGGCCACATGATTATTTATAACAGGGATCTTAGCTGGCTTGGTTTCAACTTAAGAGTTTTGCAGGAAGCTGCTGACCCCGGGGTACCGTTGTATGACCGGCTGAAATTTCTTTCAATTTTTTCTTCGAACCTCGATGAATTTTTCAGGGTGCGTTACCCGGGCATAATTGCGCTTTCTATTCTTAATAAAAAGACCAGGAAAGCCATACAGGGATCTGATGAAAATATTGCCGAAAAAGTCCAGGATGAAATTAACCGGCAGCTTGATTTCTACGGCTCAGTTTTGCACAATGAAATTTTGCCATTATTGAAAGCATTTGGAATTATCTTTTATTACGACACGCCGATTCGTAGTGTACATCTTCCCGAAATAAGGGAAATTTTTCTTTCCAATATACTTTCATTTATTCAACCTATATATTTAGATGGTAAAGCGGAAAAAGGTTTTATGCCGGAAAACAACCGGCTTTATTTTGTGATTACTTTGCAGGAAAATAGTGAAGGTATTTTAAAGCAGGCGATTGTAAATATTCCTTCTGAAAAAGCTAAAAGATTTTTTTCGCTTACTCCCGTTGATCAATTTAATTATGTGATTTTTTTAGATGATATTATTCGCGAAAATCTTACCTTTCTTTTCCCCGGGCAACAAATTGCTGGAGTATACAGCATTAAAGTAAACCGTGATGCAGAACTAAACCTTTCAGATGAATTCAGCGGCGACCTCTTACAAAAAATTGAGGGGCAGCTTAAAAAAAGAGATTTTGGCGCACCCTCCAGGTTTCTTTACCAGCAAGGGATGCCACACAACCTGCAAATGTTTTTAGCTGCTGCTTTTAATTTAACAACCGATGATATGTTTCCGGGCGGAAAGTATCACAACCTTAAAGACCTTTCTTCTTTTCCGGACTATAATAAGCTGCCGCATTATGAAAAAAGAAAGCCGCTTTCTTTATACGGTGTTATGAACAGTGGAGATATTTTTAATATCCTTCTTAAAGATGATGTATTGCTCCATATTCCATACCAGTCTTACAACCCGGTACTTTCTTTTTTTAACCAGGCTGCAGTTGATGTTGACGTCTCTGATATTTATATAACCCTGTACAGGGTCGCAGAAGAATCGCATATTATTAATGCGCTCATCAGCGCAGCAAAAAATGGAAAGAATGTAATTGTGTTTATTGAATTGAAAGCAAGATTTGATGAAGCCAACAACATTAAGTGGAGCCGCATCATGAAGCAGGCGGGTGTAAAAATAATTTACAGCCATCCTGAAATAAAAGTACATTCAAAAATCGCTCTTGTAAGAAAAAGAAAGGATGCAGACAAGCAATCTTTCGCTATTGTAAGCACAGGCAACTTTAATGAGATAACGGCACAGTTCTATACAGATCATGTATTGATGACAACAGATAACATGATTATAAAAGAACTCCTGCAGCTATTTAAATTTTTACAGTTGAAAGAAGTTACAGAGCAGGATAAAAATCTTGAATTTACAGCGCTTCTCGTTTCGCAGTTTAATATGAATGGTGAATTAGAAAAACTTATTAATACAGAAATTGCCAAAGCAGGCAACGAAGAAAAAGCGCTGATAAGAATAAAAGTAAATAACCTTGAAGAGCCAGGCATTATAAGCCTTTTATATAAAGCAGCGAAAGCAGGGGTAAAAATTAATTTAATCGTACGAAGCATTTGTTGTTTGGTTCCCGGCATACCCGGCGAAAGCGAAAACATAATTGCAAAACGTATAGTCGATCAATACCTGGAACATTCAAGAATTTTAATTTTTGGAACAGATGAGAATGCAGAAGTTATTATTGGTTCTGCAGACCTTATGACCAGGAATTTATATCACCGAATTGAAGTATGTGTTCGTATTAAAAATGAAAATTGCCGGCAGGAACTTATAAAATATTTTTCCATACAATGGGATGATAATGATAAAGCGGTCATGCTTTTACCAGGCTTTGAGCAGAAAAAAATATACAATAATGGCGCAGAGATCATTAATGCCCAACAAGCTATTTACCACTTCCTAGAAACCCGTCAATGATTTCAATCAAAAGATTTTTTCATCTCTCGAATGTAAATAAGATTCGCTTCAGGACTGTTATTTATGTTGCAGTGTTCTGGACTGCAATAGATTTTGTAATTGTATTATTGCGCGAAGATCAGCAGGTACATGCGAAGGCCCTTTGGTTCAGGGAAGTGTTTATCTTTTTGGTGAGTATCATCATGGGATATCTTTTTGTTTTCCGGCTTAAGAAAATGCTGAGGCATTTTCCCTTATGGGTGAGTTTTTTGGTAAAAAGTGCGATTCTCCTCGGCTCCGCTTTTTTGATAACTTTTATCTTACAAATCTGCAATTCGATTTTTGTACAAAAATTCAGTGCTTTAGAAGCATACCTCCAGATACAATCTTATGCGCTCTATAAAAACTGGCTGTTGGAAAAAATAATTTACTGGATGATCATCTTTTTTATAACCCAGCTCATACTTATTATAAATGAGAAATATTCCCCCGGCGTTTTCATAGATATTTTAGTCGGCAAGTATATATACCCCAAAATAGAAACGCGTATTGTAATGTTTATAGATCTGAAAGATTCCACACCCATTGCAGAAAAACTCGGACACTCTGTATATTTTGAATTCATACGGGATTTTATTTACAGGGTTTCACAGGCCGTAATAGAATTTGATGGTACAATTTATCAATATGTGGGTGATGAAGTAGTTTGTTCCTGGAATTTTGCCCCAACTAATACCCGTAAATGCCTGGATACAGTAATACAGGCCAGGAAAAATATCCAGAGAAAAAGTGCCTATTTCAGAAATAAATATGGAATTATTCCCGAGTTCAGGGTAGGCATCCATCTTGGTGAGGTTACTGTTGGTGAGATTGGGGTTATAAAAAAAGATCTTGCCATGAGCGGCGATACTATGAATACCACTGCCCGTATAAGGAGCGCCTGCAATGAACTTAATTATCATTTTATTGTTTCAAAAGCATTTGTGGAAAATATTAACCTCGAGAAGTGGCAAACCGAGAGCCTGGGAATGGTTGAACTGAAAGGCAAAGGGAGCGGAATAGAACTTTTCACTTTAAAAATTTGATTTTCCGGAGTTTTTAATAAAAATCAAATTTCCTGCAACAGAATTCCGCTAAAATACTACTATTATTTATTTCAATTATTATTGGTTTGGATTTTGCTAGTCTCACATAAAATATTACCGGTTTAGCCCATATGGAATCAAAAAAAGAAACGGCACCCCGCAAAAAAAGATCATTATTAGCAAAAACAGGAAGGGTATTGCTATGGATTGTCGCTTCTTTGATCTTTTTAATAATACTAGCCCTGATACTTATACAAACTCCGCCTGTACAAAATTTTGCACGGAAAAAGATAGTGAGCTATCTTGAAAATAAGCTGAAGACAAAAGTTTCCATTGGTAAGCTCGATGTCAAATTTCCAACTGCATTATCACTACAGGATGTTTATATTGAAGCGCGGGATAAAGACACATTATTATACGGAGGTGAGATTAAGGTAGATATCAGTATGTTCAAACTCCTGAAAAGTGATATTGAGATCCAGGAGATTGCTTTAAACAATATAACCGCCAAAGTAAAAAGGCTTCCACCGGATTCTACTTTTAATTTTCAATTTATCCTGGATGCTTTCATTAGCAATTCAACAAAGCCCTCCTCTCCGAAAGATACTGCCTCCATGAAAATGAACATCGACAGGATATTGGTAAATAATACACGTATTGTATATAAGGATGCATTTACGGGGAACGATATGGATCTTACCATTGGAAAACTGGATACAAAAATTACGACTTTTGATCCTTCGCATTTGTTATTCAACATGCCTTCGATTGCATTAAAGGGATTAAAAGGTTATTTCTACCAGGTAGAACCATCACAGAAATCAGCGGAAAAAACTGCGGCAGAGGCGGCTGCGCAGCCGGAGAGTGTCTTACAATTTCTTAATAAAGAAATCGCTTTAAGCGATATTAATGTTCAGTACAAAAGTGATCCATCCAATATAAATTCTTCATTCATTATTGGAGATGCAACACTCCATCCAAAAACTTTCGATCTTAAAAACAGCATCATAACTTTAAATGATGCAACCATTGCTAATTCAAATATAGCCATAGAAACTGCATCCCCCGCTCCGGTAAAAAAATCTCCGGATACAATACTTACCGTGGCAGCCACTCCTTCTTTTAAAATTATTTCAGAAAGTATTGTCATCAGTAAAAGCGACCTGAAATATGATGATCGCTCACTCCCTCATATTCCGAAGGGAATGGACTATTCACATTTGAATCTAAAAGATCTGTCATTAAAAGCTACCAATCTTCAATACAGCATTGACACCACTATCGTTTCTGTGCAATCTGCAGCCTTTACGGATCAAAGTGGTTTTATTTTAAACAATCTTACCGCAGATTTTGTTATGAACCCAACCGGTGTTTCACTACAGAATTTACTCGTTGAAACTCCGGGATCAGAAATAAAAAAATCAGCCGTCATTACTTATCCATCATTGGCCGCATTACAAAAAGATCCGGGTGTACTTGGGCTTGATATTGATTTGCAGAACAGCAAAATAAATATGAAAGACCTGCAAACTTTTTTACCTGCACTAAGCGCACAAACCAC
>JBDTZL010000290.1:0-17138 GCA_040005125.1 Ginsengibacter sp. | reverse complement strand
ATGAAATGATCCACGGTACTGTTGTAGGTTTAACCAAAACAGATGTTGTGATAAATATTGGCTTTAAAAGCGACGGGCTTGTTTCACTCAATGAGTTTCGTGATATGCCCAACCTTAAAGTAGGTGATGAAGTGGAAGTGATGGTTGCCGAAAAAGAAGACAGGGAAGGGAACCTGCACTTAAGCCGCAAACAGGCCCGCACCACACGTGCATGGGAAAGGATTGTTGAGATGCACAAGACAGGTGAAATTGTTACCGGCCTTGTTACCAGCAAAACAAAAGGCGGCCTTATCGTTGACGTATTTGGCATGGAAACATTTTTGCCAGGTTCCCAGATTGACGTTAAGCCGGTAACAGACTACGATCAGTTTGTGGGTAAAACAATGGAATTCAAAGTCGTAAAAATTAATGAAGCGATAAAGAACGCCGTTGTATCACATAAGGCGCTTATTGAAAGTGATATTGAACAACAACGTGCTGAAATTATTGGTAAGCTTGAAAAAGGCCAGGTACTGGAAGGGACTATCAAAAACATTACAGACTTCGGTGCATTCCTTGACCTTGGTGGCCTGGACGGATTGCTGTACATAACTGACATAAGCTGGGGACGAATTAATCACCCGAGCGAGGTATTGAAACTTGATCAGAAACTCAACGTAGTGGTTCTTGATTTTGATGATGATAAAAAACGTATCAGTCTTGGGCTGAAACAATTGACCCCGCATCCGTGGGATACTTTACCGGCAAACATTAAAGAAGGTGAAATTGTAAAAGGAAAAGTTGTGAATATAGAAGATTATGGCGCTTTCCTTGAAATATTCCCCGGCGTTGAAGGCCTTGTTCATGTAAGTGAAATTACATGGGCCAACACACCGATTAATGCAAAGGAATTCTTTAAACTGGGTGATGAATACGAATCAAAAGTAGTTACGCTTAGTAAAGAAGATCGCAAAATGAGCCTGTCAATAAAACAAATGACAGAAGACCCCTGGAATACTATTGAAACCAGGTATCCTGAAGGAAGCAAGCATAAAGGGCTTGTAAAAAACATTACGCCTTATGGTGTATTTGTAGAACTTTCACCCGGTATCGGCGGAATGATCCATATAAGTGATTTAAGCTGGCTGAAACGCTTTAATAACCCCAACGAATACACGAAAGTCGGGAACGATATCGATGTAATTATAATGAGCATCGATAAAGACAACAGAAAGCTTCAGCTTGGGCATAAACAAATTGAAGAAGATCCCTGGAATTCTCTTGAGGAAACGTTCCCTGTCGGCAGTATTCACGAAGGAACTGTTACAAGGAAAGATGATAAAGGTGCCACTGTACAGCTCCCATATGGCCTCGAGGGATTTGCACCGGCACGTCACCTTCGCAGGGAAGATGAAAAAGTTATCGGGATAGATGAGATTACACAATTTATGGTAATCGAGTTTGACCGTAATGATAAAAAAATCATCCTTAGCCACAGCCGCATTTGGGAACAGGCAAAAGCCAATGAAAAGAATGCAGAAATGAAAGAAAAAAGGGCTGATGCTGAAGTAACAAAAAAAGCAGTGAAGAATCTTCAGAGTAAAGTTGAAAAAACAACTTTGGGCGACCTGGGTGTTTTAGCTGATTTGAAAAAGAAAATGGACAACCAGGGGGGTGACGCTGTTGCAGAAAAAGTTGCCATAAAAGAACCTGAGGAAATTGAAAATAAATCTGTCGCTCCGAAGGAGGGAATTAAACCTGCCGATCCAAAAGAGGAAATCAAACCTGTTGTTGCAAAGGAGGAACCTAAAACTGCCCATCCAAAAGAGGAAATCAAACCTGTTGTTGCAAAGGAAGAACCTCAAACTGTTGCTCCAAAAGAGGAAACTCTGCCTGTTGTTGCAAAGGAGGAACCTAAAACTGTTGCTCCAAAAGAGGAAACTAAACCGGTTGTTCCAGAAGAGGAAATTAAAGGTGCCGATCCAAAGGAGGAAGCTAAAGCTATTGCTCCAAAAGAGAATATTCAAACTGTAACTCAGAAAGAGGATATTAAAGCTGTGGTTCCTAAAGAAGAAATTCAACAGGAAACAATTACTTCCGAAAAGAAAGCTGAAGATGTTGAAAAGGATGCAGATAATACTGAAAAGAAAGCTGAAGCCGGCGAATAGATCGCTTTCATTTAATAGAATCCCGTTACACTTAAGTAGCGGGATTTTTTTTTCCTATCCTCCAATCTTTCTAACTGTTATCATTCTCCCCTGTAAACACACAGCCCCATCGTGTGTATCAAATTCAACGAAACCCTGTTCTTTTATTAGAAGCCACCTAGAAATTTTAATGGTACAATTTATGAGGAAGTTTATTTTGGAATAAAGATTTGAGTAATTATTTACGCAGGTTTTAATATAAAATGGATAGATCAAAAATTATTACCTATACATTGATTGGAATAATAATAATATGCAGTATTGTTTTATTAGTTCTAATTATCATTTTTTGATGCTTCTGTTAGTTACTTCTTCATCATCCTGTTTATTTCGTTTGCCGCCAGCCATCCACTCGTCCACGCATGTTGAAAATTAAATCCACCTGTAATACCATCAACGTCTACAACTTCTCCCGCAAAAAAAAGATTGGAAACAATTTTACTCATCATGGTATTGGCATCTATTTCACTTAGCTTAATGCCCCCGGCTGTTACAAATTCTTCTTTGAACGTGGTTTTTCCTTTTACATAAAACTGTTGTGCGCACAATTGTTTTGATAAAAGATTTTGCTGCTTTGCCGGCAGGTCGGCCCATCTTGTTTCATCCTTTATTTGACAAAGTTTCAAATGATAATGCCACAGGCGATTGGGGAGGTCGAAAGGGTTCCTGTTGATAATTTTTTGAGGTGCCAACTCCATTCTCAGTATTTTAAGCTTTGCCAGTAACGAATTCTCATTAAGGCCGGAAAGCCAGTTTATAGTTATGGAAAAATGATATTGTAATTCAGCAAGCTTAAGCGCGGCAAAAGCAGAAAGCTTTAAAATGGCGGGACCGCTAAATCCCCAATGTGTAATCAGCAATGGGCCCTGTTGGGAGAATTTTGTTTGATCAATTTTTACAATAACATCCTCAACAGAAATACCCATTAGTTCAACAACAGGGTTAGCAGGTACATTGAATGTAAACAGTGACGGTACAGGAACCTTAAAACTATGGCCCAAATCAGAAAGCCATCTGAACTGTTCCTCTTTATAATAACCACCGCAGGCAATACAAATAAAATCAGCGTCAAAAACTGATTCATCTTTGCAGGTTAATGTAAACTGTTTTTTATCTTTATCAATTTCATCTGAAGCGGGTTGCTCATAAAAAAAAGTTTCAATTTTTACGACCTCACGATTCATCAATATTTGCACATTATATTTATGTGCCTCCTGCATGAGGCAACTGATAATTGTTTCAGACGAATTACTTTCGGGAAACACCCTTCCGTCGGCCTCGGTTTTTAGCGGCACATTTCTTTTTTGGAACCAGTCAATAGTATCTTTGGTAAAAAAATGCCGGAAAGCCTGTTTTAAAAATTTCTCTCCACGTGGGTATTTTGCAGCCATTTCAGCAATGCTGAAACATGCATGAGTAACATTACATCGACCACCACCGCTCACTTTTACTTTGCTCAGTAATTTGCCCGTTTTTTCAATAACGATTACTTCGAGCTCCGGGCTTTGTGACGCAGCATTTACAGCACAGAAAAAGCCTGCAGCGCCACCACCAATTACAATAAGTCTTTTTTTCACCAGATGCAAGATATTTGAAACCGGGAAATTATAATTAAGGTTTGTTCAAATATTTTAATCACTGCTATAGGTCCCTGCCACACATTTCTATTGTTTCTAAAAATCGTTAATTAAAATGTTATTCCTCATTTTGAGGCACGGGAATAATTTACAACTCTAATTATTCAAAATCTTATTTCCTTTTATGCCATCTTCCAACAGGTATGTCTTTCAACCTTAGTAGAAAAGTGACTGATAAATCCTTGGAGCCTTGCTACCTTATTTTTAATTATGTTTCTCATAATAGATGCCTTCTCAATAAACGTACGTGTATATAAATTGCTATATTCTATTTTTATTTTATTAAGAAGGTAATAAGGTTATATCATTCATGACATTTGTTTTCTACTAACTAAGGTTACGTCCGCCAGGAAGAATGAAGAATAAGGTTCTAAAACCACTTCCATAAATTGAGCATTGCAAAACTAATCCTTTATCAACTATCTCAAAGCAAGCGCTAACCAATTAAAAAGTAAATTTGTGGTTTCAATTTGTATGCGAAAGAAAAAAGCAGCTAAACCCATCAAACTAATATCAAAGCAAAGCAACAGAGATTATGAAACGGGCTACCGTAAACTACAATTATATATTATTCTGTGCTGTGGTCTTTTAATTTTTTTTATAGGTGTGTATCTTACCCTTACAAGCAACGTGGGTATTGCTCACTCTCTACCAGGAAGATATGGAGAAGGTGGCGGGCAAACTTTAATCGTAAATGGTCTGTTCACTTTATTGTTTGGCTTAATTATTTGCATTTTTCCTGCTTTTCAATTAATAAAGCAGTCGTTTAAAAAAAGAAAACATCCAAATTAATAAGGTGCAATGTATATTGATAGCAACGTCTTTAAAGAAGTGGGGTTGAACCAGGCAAATTACAATTGGGAAACAGGAGCCGGTGCCGGCGGATTGCGCTCAATAATAATCCGAGCACAAATTCTCGTTGGCTTTTTCAGCGGCTTCGATGGCATCAAATGAAGAAAGTATATCAGCCCTTTCTTTTCTTACACATACAGTGTGTTCATAATGCGCGGATGGCTTGCCGTCTTTGGTTCGTACTGTCCATCCATCTTTATCGTTAAAAACAAATTTCTTCCCAAGGTTTATCATGGGCTCAATCGCTATTACCAGCCCTTCATTTAATTTAGTGCCGCTACCCCGTTTACCATAATTTGGAACCTGCGGATCTTCATGAAGATCTCTACCCAATCCATGGCCAACTAATTCCCTTACTACGCCATAACCATTTTTACGTTCGGTATGCTCCTGTACAGCAAATGCAATATCGCCCACACGGTTGCCCGTTACTGCTTTTTCGATTCCCTTGTAAAGAGATTCTTTCGTAACCCGCATAAGCTTCTTTATTTCATCGGGCACTTTTACTAACGCGAACGTATAAGCGCTGTCACCATGAAATCCTGCTTTAAACGCTCCTACATCAACAGAAATAACATCGCCTTCTTTAAGTTCGTTATTTGTAGGAAATCCATGTACGACTGCATCGTTCACCGACATGCAACATGCGTAAGGAAAGCCATGGTAATTTTTAAAAGATGGGGTGGCTCCGTGATCTTTTATGAATTCATCAGCGAGATTGTTTAAATACATGGTTGAAACACCCGGCTTAGTAAATTTGCCTATTTCTGCAATTGTATTATTTACAAGCAAACAACTGTGCCTGATCAATTCTATTTCTTCCTGTGTTTTATAAATAATCATAACAGCCATTTTCAAAAAAACCCCGACAGGCTTGTCCAGGGTTTGCAATAAAAAACGATAAAAAAAAATTATAAATTCCCTGTTACGCCGGGTGCCACAGTTTGCCTGCCCTGTATGCGCCCTGTGCTCATTAATCCATCATACTGGCGCATGAGTAGTTGGGTCTCTATTTGCTGCAATGTATCAAGAACAACTGCCACCATAATAAGCAGGGATGTTCCTCCATAAAATGAAGCAAAGCCCTGGGTTACACCCATAAGTTGTGCAATACCCGGCAATATTCCTACAACTGCAAGCAGCACTGCACCTGGTAAGGTGATACGATCCATGATAGTTCCAATATAATCGGTTGTAGGTTGCCCCGGCTTTACACCAGGTATAAAACCGTTGCTGCGTTTAAGATCATCCGCCATTTGCTTCGGGTTAAAAATAAGCGCCGTATATAAAAAGGTAAAGCCAATTACCATCACCGAATAAATAATCATATAGACCAGGTTGGTATGATCGGTAAAATACAATGCCCAGCTTTTGCCGGAAGTTTGAAATCCTGCAAAAATGGTCGGTAAAAACATAATAGCCTGCGCAAAGATAATAGGCATAACACCCGCAGCATTTACTTTTAAGGGCAGGAATTGTCTTGCTCCCCCAAACTGGCGATTACCTACAATTTGTTTGGCATAATTTACGGGAACCTTTCGCACCCCCTGAACAAGAACTATCAGCCCAAGGATTACCGCAATGAGCGCCGCAATTTCTACCATAAAAATCAATAGTCCCCCGCCGCCCCGGGTTTGCTTTGCCGAAAACTCCTGCATAAAACTTTGAGGAAGCCGGGCTAATATTCCCACCATGATGATGATAGAAGTTCCATTTCCCAGTCCTTTATCAGTAATTTTTTCACCGAGCCACATTACGAATAGCGTACCGACCGTTAATATAATAATAGTTGACACCCAAAAGAAACCTGAATACGCTTCTAATAAAGCTTCCCTGTTGGAACTTTTTAAGAATCCTATATAAGCGGCTGCCTGGAATGCTGTGACGACAACAGTAAGATAACGGGTCCACTGGTTTATTTTCTTTCTCCCGCTTTCACCCTCTTTTTGAATTTTGGCAATTTGTGGAACAAGGATGGTCATCAGCTGCATAAAAATAGATGCAGAAATATAAGGCATGATTCCCAATGCGAAAATCGACGCCTTGGAAAAAGCACCTCCAACAAATGCATCAAGAAGACCGAGCATGCCACCTTTCGTGCTGTTGCTTAAATTTGTAAGCTTATTTGGATCAAGGCCCGGCAGAACAATATGAGTGCCCACCCTGAAAACAAGTATGAGCAATAAAGTGGTGAGAATTTTATTTCTCAGCTCTTCAATTGTCCAGATGTTTTTTAATGTTTTGACAAATTTCTTCACAGAATTACCAGGATTTAAATATTTGCAAACCGGTTAAGAAAGCAAATATCAATTAATTATTTCACTATTTCGACAGTTCCTCCCGCAGACTCGATCGCGCCTTTGGCTTTTTCACTTATTGCGTTTACTTTAAATGGTATTTTTGCCTTCAAAACGCCATTGCCTAAAATTTTTACTCTATCGGTTTGGCTGATAAGATTGTTAATGTAAAGATTTTCAAGGTTGAATTCCTTTATATCGTGCTTTTCAATCAATTGATCTATCTGCCCGAGATTGAAAACTTTATATTCGATGCGGTTAATGTTTTTAAATCCACGTTTTGGAAGCCTGCGCTGAATAGGCATCTGGCCGCCTTCATGCGCCATTTTAATTTTATAGCCGGCCCGGCTTTGTCCGCCTTTATTACCTTTTGTAGATGTGCCACCCTTACCAGAGGCTTCCCCACGGCCAATTCTCTTTTGTTTATGTGTGGCGCCTGTTGCAGGTTGTAGATTGTGTAATTGCATTGTACTTTTTTTGAACTTAACTCCCGATAGACATCGGGATCGCTATTATAAATAAATTTAAAATCTTACCATTGCCTTAAGCCATTTCCTTAACTGTAACCAGGTGACTTACTTTTTTAACCATGCCTAAAATTTGGGGAGTTGCTTCCACTTCTTTAGTGGCATTCATTTTATTGAGGCCCAGTGCCTGTAGTGTAAGCTTTTGGCGCTCTGAACGATCAATACCGCTTTTTACCTGTGTTATTTGAATCTTTGCCATTTTCTTAGTCATTAAATCATTAGTCATTAGTCATTAGTCATTATTCATTAGTCATTAGTCATTAGTCATTGACTTATTGGCTTATTGACTTATTTTATTGACTGGTTTTATTATCCGTTAAATACTCTTTTTAGCGATATATTTCTTGTTTTGGCTACGGCTATCGGCTCTCTTAAAGATGCCAGTGCTTTTACAGTAGCTTTAACCACATTGTGAGGATTCGCAGAACCAAGAGATTTTGCAAGCACATCTGTGATGCCGGCACTTTCCAATACTGCACGCATACTGCCCCCGGCAATTACACCTGTTCCATGTGCTGCAGGTTTTATCAGTACTTTGGCTGCACCTTCTTTACTCCATTGCTCATGTGGTATGGTACCATGCATTATGGGAACTCTTATAAGATTCTTTTTTGCATCGTCTATTCCTTTGAGAATGGCTTCCTGAACTTCCTTTGCTTTACCCAGTCCTTGCCCCACTACTCCGTTTTCATTGCCAACTACCACCAATGCAGAAAAGCTGAATGCCCTTCCCCCTTTGGTTGTTTTAACAACACGGTTAATGGATACCACTTTTTCTTTCAGTTCAAGATCAGAACCTTTTATTCTTTGTGTAGTTGATTTCAACATTATAACTGTATATTATTTTATTTTCTGATGCTATGATACTGCATCCCGGTGTTATAAAAGATGCATACATTACAGATATCCATATTTAATAAGGCTAAAATTGCAATCCACCTTCTCTCGCTCCTTCTGCAACTGCCTTAACACGCCCATGATATATATAACCGCTCCGGTCAAATACAACATCTTTAATTCCCAACTCTCCTGATTTTCTTGCAATGGCACTCCCCACCATCTTGCTCACGTCAACTTTATTCGTTTTTTGCGCCGCAATATCTGCCTGTCGTGATGAGGCCGAAGCAAGCGTAATCCCATTTTCATCGTCTATCAGCTGAACATAAATGTCACGATTGCTTCTAAAAATACTAAGCCTCGGTTTCACAGCGCTGCCGCTAATTTTTTTGCGGATGCGGTACCTGATTTTTTGCCTTGCACTAACTTTTGAGTTCATTTTATTCTTATTTTTTACTCCCCTTCAGGCGCGGGAGGTTATTTGCCTGCAGACTTACCGGCTTTTCTGCGCAATATTTCGCCTTCAAACTTCACGCCCTTTCCTTTGTAGGGTTCAGGCTTACGAAGGCTGCGAATTTTTGCCGCAACCTGGCCAATCAATTGTTTATCGATGCTTTCAAGAGTAATAATAGGGTTTTTACCTTTTTCCTGTGCCGTTCCCACCTTTAGTTCTTTTGGTATTTCAAATACAATATTGTGAGAATACCCTAAAGAAAGATCAAGCAAATTTCCCTGGCTGGAAGCTTTAAAACCCACACCCACCAGTTCAAGTTTCTTTACATAGCCTTCGGTAACCCCCTGCACCATATTGTTTACCAATGAACGGTATAATCCATGCATGGCTTTGTGCCTGATTTGATCAGTAGGGCGCATAAATTCGACTTTATCGTCTTTAACCTCCACTTTAATATCACGGTCGATGGCCTGTTTTAATTCTCCTTTGGGCCCTTTAACAGTTATCACATTATCCGCTCCAACACTCACATTAACCCCTTTCGTTATGGT
This sequence comes from Ginsengibacter sp., assembly GCA_040005125.1. GTDB lineage: Bacteria > Bacteroidota > Bacteroidia > Chitinophagales > Chitinophagaceae > Ginsengibacter. The sequence goes on along the minus strand of JBDTZL010000290.1, from coordinate 7,797 downwards.
GACAGGATTTTTTCCAATTCTTGACATAGCCGGTCTTTTATTTTTATTATACCAAAAAATTAATAAATATTACATAGCACTTCTCCGCCTACCTTCTGCGATTTCGCTTCCTTATCGGTCATTACACCTTTTGAAGTAGATACAATTGCAATCCCCAATCCATTCTTTACACGCTTGAATTCATCTGGCTTTGAATAAGTGCGTAACCCGGGGCGGCTCACTCTTTCCAGGCTTTGTATGGCCGGAAGCTTCGTTTGAGGATCGTACTTCAAAGCTATTTTAATTAAGCCCTGTTTTGTATCATCTTCAAATTTATACTTCAGAATATATCCTTTTTCGTATAAAATTTCGGTGATGCGCTTTTTTAAATTGCTCGCAGGTATTTCAACAAGCCTATGACTTGCCATCTGGGCATTGCGTATTCTTGTTAAGTAATCTGCTATAGGATCAGTGACCATTTTATATTAATTGTTTTATACTTGATTCTTGATACTCGATTCTTGATACTCGATTCTTGATACTGGTTTTACCAACTTGCTTTTTTAACTCCCGGAATTTTTCCCTGCAACGCCATATCACGAAAAATATTCCTGGAAACTCCAAAATGCCTCAGGTAACCACGCGGCCGGCCTGTAAGCTGGCAACGGTTTTTAAGACGAACCGGAGACGCATTTTTTGGAAGAAGGTCAAGCCCTTTGTAATCACCCGCTTCTTTCAAAGCTTTTCTTTTTTCAGCATACCGGGCTACTATCTTCTCGCGCTTTTTCTGCCTTGCTTTTACTGATTCTTTTGCCATTATTCGATTTTAGAATTTAGATCTTATTTTTTTACATTTTTAAAAGGCATTCCTAATTCCTTCAACAATTCAAACGCCTCTTCATTGGTACCTGCTGTTGTAACAAATGTTATATCAAATCCCGTTATCCTGTTTACTTTATCAATATCGATCTCAGGAAAAATGATTTGTTCGGTTATACCCAATGTATAATTTCCGCGGCCGTCAAAAGATTTATCACTGATACCTTTGAAATCACGCACCCGCGGAAGGCCAACAGAAACCAACCTGTCAACAAACTCATACATATTCACACCCCGCAAAGTAACTCTTGCGCCGATGGGCATATTCTTACGGAGCTTGAAGTTTGAAATGTCTTTTTTTGACATGGTAGATACGGCTTTCTGGCCGGTAATGGTTGATAACTCTTCGATGGCAACATCCACCAGTTTTTTATCAGCAACAGCCCCGTTAACGCCACGGTTAATACAAACTTTTGTAAGCCTGGGCGCCTGCATAACGGTTTTGTATGCAAATTTTTTCATTAAAGCAGGTATAACCTCTTTCCGGTATTTTTCTATAAGCCTCGGAGTATATTTTTCGGTACTCATGATTTAATTACCTCCCCTGATTTTTTTGCGGTTCTTATTAATTTACCATCCGCTCTTGTCCTGGTGATCTTTGATGGCGATGAAGATTTGGAATCCCAAAGCATAACATTAGAAAAAGCTATCGGCGCTTCTACTTTCATGATGCCGCCTTTTGTATTTTGTGCTGAAGGCTTTGTGTGTTTTGTAACGATATTCACGCCTTCCACAAGCACACGGTTTTTTTCTGTAATTACCTGCAGAACTTTGCGTGGCTTTTTAAGATCTTTATCATCACCGGTTATTACCACCACTGAATCGCCTTTTTTTATGTTGAACTTCGGTTTAAATCTTGTCTTCATATTTGACAAATATTTTGTCTTGATTTACTGCGTATAACTAACCCCTTTTTTGGGGGCGCAAAGATACAATTATAATACTTCAGGAGCAAGGGAAATTATCTTCATATACCCCTTATCCCTTAATTCACGGGCCACCGGCCCAAAAATTCTCGTTCCTCTTGGTTCATCAGATGCATTTAAAAGAACTACTGCATTATCATCGAACCTGATGTAAGAACCATCTTTGCGGCGAAGCTTGTTTTTGGTACGAACTATTACCGCTTTGCTAACTGTTCCTTTTTTAATTCCTCCCTGGGGCAGGGCATCTTTCACAGACACCACTATCTTATCGCCAACATGTGCGTAATCCTGGCCTGAGTTGCCAAGAACACGAATGCACAGCACTTCTTTTGCCCCGCTGTTGTCTGCTACATTTAGCCTGCTTTCTTGCTGTATCATCTTATTTAAGCTTTGAGCTCTCAGCTAACAGCTTTGAGCAATTAAATCATTTGTATGAATATCCACCAGCTATGACCTGGCGTATTATTTCACTTTTTCCAGTACCTCAACCAATCTCCAGCGTTTCAATTTGCTCATGGGCCTTGTTTCCATTATTTTAACCAAATCGCCTATGCTACATTCATTTTTTTCATCGTGCGCATGAAACCCCGTGGTTTTTTTCACAAACTTTCCATAGATAGGATGCTTTACTTTCCTTTCCACTTTTACAGTAATGGTTTTATCCATTTTATTACTGGAAACCACGCCTGTCCTTGTTTTTCTTAAATTTCTATCGGGCATTATGTTTAATTTGTTAATTAGCTGATTGGCTAATTAGCTAATTAGCTAATTAACTTCTTTTTCTTTAATTCGGTTTTCAAACGGGCAAGATCCTTTCTTACGCCGCGGATGCTCATTGGATTTTCCAAAGGAGAAACCGCATGGGCAAACTTTAATTTCTTTATACGCAGCTCATCTTCCCCGATCTTTGATTTAAGATCGGCCTCATTCATCTCTTTTAAGCTCTTTACAAAATCGTTTCTATTAGACATCTTTTCTTAATTTAATAAAATAATGAGTTAATCAGCTAATAGCTACTCAGCCTCGTAATCTCTTGTCATTACAAACTTTGTTGCTATGGGTAACTTTTGTGCAGCTAATTGAAAAGCTTCTTTGGCAACTTCTACCGAAACACCGTCAGCTTCGAAAATGATCCTTCCGGGCTGAACAACTGCTGCCCAATATTCAGGGTTACCTTTACCTTTACCCATCCTTACCTCTGCAGGTTTTTTTGTAATTGGCTTATCAGGAAAAATCCTGATCCATACATTTCCCTCACGCTTCATATGACGTGTCAATGCCTGCCTGGCCGATTCTATCTGCCTGTTAGTTAACCAAACTGAATCAAGAGCTTTTAAGCCAAAGGTTCCAAATGCAAGCGTAGCACCACGCTTCGTATCACCTTTCATACGGCCCTTCTGCATCTTCCTGTGCTTCGATCTTTTTGGAGATAACATAAATTAATTATTGAATTGCTGAATTGTTAATTGTCCAATTGTCAATTGTGGGATTTATCTTCTTCCCCCGCCGCCACCGCCGCCTCTTCTATCTCCGCCACCGCCGCCGCCTCTTCTGTCTCCACCACCGCCACCGCGTCTATCTCCACCCCTGTCACCACCACCGCCACGCCTGTCACTAAACCCACCTCTTCTATCACCCTGCATTTCATTATCACTTTTTCCGCCGCCCGCAATTATATTAGGGTTCAGGTCTCTTTTTGCAAGTACTTCCCCTTTACAAATCCACACTTTCACACCTATTTTTCCATAAACTGTTTGAGCAAATACATTTGCATAATCAATGTCCATACGCAATGTATGCAAAGGAGTGCGGCCTTGTTTTATTTCTTCGCTACGGGCAATTTCTGCACCGCCAAGCCGGCCTCCAACTCTTACTTTAATTCCTTCTGCGCCCATTCTCAAAGCAGAAGCAATTGACATTTTAATGGCTCTTTTATAATTGATACGATTTTCAATTTGTCTTGCAATAGTATCCGCAACTATATTCGCATCGAGCTCGGGGCGGCGTATTTCAAGAATATTTATCTGTACATCATCTTTACCTGTAAGTTTCTTTAATTCTTCTTTTATGCGGTCAACTTCCCCACCACCTTTACCTATAATAATACCGGGCTTGGAAGTATGGATGGTTACAATAAGCTTATTAAGAGTGCGCTCAATAACAATCTTTGCAATGCCTCCTTTGTTGATACGGGCATTCAGGTACGTTCTGATCCTGTCATCCTCAATCAATTTTTTTGCATAATCTTTAGGATGTGCAAACCAGTTACTGTCCCATCCACGGATGATTCCCAGCCTGGCACCAATCGGATTTGTTTTTTGACCCATATTCGGTTTTTATTTTTTTGTATTTTTTGCTGAAGAAATATTTTCATCTTTTTCCTCAGTAGTTTTTTCTGTTGCAATTGTTGTTGCTTTAGCCGACGACTCTTTTTTAGCCGGTACTTTTTTAGTGGCTGGCTTTGCTTCTATTGCTTTGATTTCATTTTCTACCGGTACAGTCGGAGCTTCAGCAGGTAACTTTTTTAAAGAAGCCGCACTCTTAATCACATTGCTGTCAACTATAATGGTAACGTGGTTACTGCGCTTGCGCACCCTATACCCACGGCCTTGTGGGGCCGGGCGCATACGTTTAATCACCCTTCCGCAATCCACCATAATAGTTTTTACAACCAGGCCGGCATCTTCAACTTTTTCATCAGTGTTTTTCTGTTCCCAATTATTGATAGCGCTTTTTAATAATTTATACATGGGCACAGCCGGGTGTTTAGGATTAAATTGTAAAATCCCTAAAGCTTTTTCAACTTCAAGCCCACGAATCAAATCTGCCAGCAAACGCATTTTGCGGGGAGATGTGGGGTAATTATTTAATTTAGCTACTGCTTCCATTTTATTTAGTTTCTTACTTGATACATGATACTGGTTCTTAATACTTGTATCTGAAAATTATGCGATCTTTTTACTTGAGTGGCCTTTAAAGTTCCTGGTTGGCGCAAATTCACCCAGCTTATGCCCTACCATGAATTCGGTCACATACACAGGAATAAATTTATTACCATTATGCACGGCGAATGTATGTCCCACAAAGTCGGGCGTAATGGTTGACCTGCGCGACCACGTTTTGATCACACCTTTTTTTGATTTCCCCTCATTAATTCCAAGCACTTTATCTTCGAGCTTAGCTTCTACATAAGGACCTTTTTTAACTGAACGAGCCATATTCTATGTTCGATTTTAGATGTACGATGTACGATGTAAAAACTTATTATTTATTCCTGATTCTCACTACCTGATGCCTGCTACCTGATACCTCCTGCTATTACTTATTCGGCAACTTCTTACCATTTCTTCTTTGAATAATCATTTTATCTGATCCTTTGCCCCTTGTACGGGTAACCTGTCCTTTGGCGTATTTACCGGTTCTGCTTCGCGGATGGCCACCTGATGCTTTACCTTCACCTCCACCCATCGGGTGATCAACCGGGTTCATCGCAACACCTCTTGTTCTCGGCCTTATGCCTCTCCACCTGTTTCTTCCCGCCTTACCCATGCTCTGAAGATTATGGTCGCTGTTGCTCACAACACCTACAGTCGCATAACAGTTGATCAATATTTTCCTAAGTTCGCCACTGGGCATTTTCAATACTGCATATCTTTCCTCTTTATTGGCAAGCTGGGCCGATGAGCCGGCGCTTCTTGCAAGTTTGCCACCCTGGCCCGGCTGCATTTCAATATTATGTACTACGGTTCCCAATGGAATATTTTTAAGCATCAGGGCATTGCCAAGTTCCGGTGCTACCGCATCTCCGCTTATAATAGAACCGCCAACCTGTAAGCCCTGTGGTGCAAGTATGTATCTTTTTTCGCCATCAGCAAAAATAATCAAGGCAATAAATGCACTCCTGTTGGGATCGTATTCAATCGTTTTTACGGTCGCAGGTATGTCTTTCTTATTTCTTTTAAAATCAATTACCCGGTACATCCTTTTATGACCACCGCCAAGATACCGCATGCTTCTGCGACCCTGGGAGTTGCGCCCGGCAGTATGATGCACTTTTTCCACAAGGCTCTTTTCGGGCTCATTGGTGGTAACCTCAGCGTAGGCATTACCTATTCTCCAGCGTGTTCCTGCAGTAGTTGGTTTATATTTTCTTAACGCCATGATTTTTTATTTTAGTCCCGATACATCGGGATTATATTATTTTATATTGTAACAACCCTGTTATACGTTGCCATAGAGATCAATGGTTTCGCCCTCAGCCACTGTAACCACTGCTTTCTTTTTTGCCGGCTTGCGCCCTGTAAGTAATCCCGCCTTTGTATTGCGTTGCTTTACTTTGGAAGGCATTGTTAATGTATTTACGTCCTGTACCTGGATCCCGTAGAATTCTTCTACCGCTTTTTTTATTTCCAGTTTGTTAGCTTTCCGGTTAACGATGAAAGTATAGCGGTTATACTTTTCCGTTAGCCTGTTAACTTTTTCTGATAATACAGGTTTTATTAAAACTTCCGACAGCTTCATTTCATTAATTTGAAAATTTGAAAATTTGAAAATTTGAAAATTAGTTACCCATTTTTAATCGGGGCATTTTCATGTTTTCATATTATTTATTTATACCATTTTAAATTCGAAAATTAAGGACACCCATTTTCACATTGAGCCATTTTCACATTTGTACATTAGTTATTTATATCATTTTACATTTGAAAATTAAAGAACACTACATTTTCACATTGAGCTATTTTCACATTTTCACATTAGCTTCTTCATTCTCTTCCACAAATATTTTTGCCGCACTTTCAGTAAATATTACCGTATCGGCATTTATAATATCATAGGTATTTATATCACTCAGTAATGTGCCGTTTACAGACGGCGCGTTACGAAAACTTTTGTAAACATTTTCATTATGCTCCGGCATTATGAATAATGTCCTCCTGCTTCCGGGTGCTATTACATTGAAAATGCCCGTAAATTGCTTTGTGCCCGGGGCATCCATGGTAATATCCTCAACAATCAATATTTTATTTTCTTTGGCTTTACTGCTCAAGGCGCCAATTTTGGCAAGGTCTTTTACTTTACGGTTTAGCTTGAAATCATAACCGTGAGGCTTGGGGCCAAAAACAGTACCACCGCCTTTATACAAAGGGTTACGAAGGTTCCCTTTACGGCTTCCTCCTGTACCTTTTTGCTTGTGAAGCTTCTTTGAAGAACCTTCAACTTCAGCACGCGTCTTAACTTTATGTGTACCCTGGCGGCGCGCTGCAAGGTGTTGCTTTACTGCAAGCCATATAACGTGGCTATTAGGTTCTGCGCCAAATATATCATCAGGCAGCTCTATGGTTCTGCCGGTCTTACTCCCTTCTATATTTATTATTTCTAATTGCATATTACTTCTGAATTAAAAGGATGGAACCATTATGGCCGGGAACCGAACCACTTATTAACAGGTAATTTTTTTCAGGAAAAATTTTCACGATCGTAAGGCCCTTTATCTGCACTTTATCGCTGCCCATGCGGCCAGCCATACGCATTCCTTTAAAAACCCTGGCAGGATAAGAAGAGCCGCCAATGGAACCAGGCGCCCTTGACCTGTCGTGCTGGCCATGCGACTGGCCACCCACACCGTGAAAGCCATGGCGTTTTACGACACCCTGGAAGCCTTTGCCTTTGGTAGTCCCAACAACATGTACCTTATCGCCTTCATTAAATATGTCAACACTAATGGTGTCTCCAATATTTTTATCTGTTTCGCTATCGCGTATTTCTTTTATGAATTTTTTTGCCGAGGTATTTGCTTTGGCAAAGTGATTTTTTTCCGAGAGGAGGGTGTGCTTTTCTTTTTTATCTCCAAAAGCAATCTGGACTGCGTTATATCCATCGGTATCTACCGTTTTTTTCTGAGTTACCACGCATGGGCCCGCTTCAATAATGGTCACAGCAGTCTGCCTGCCATTGGTATCGAAGATGCTGGTCATGCCAACTTTCTTTCCAATAATACTTTTCATTTCTA
>JBDTZL010000267.1:0-17144 GCA_040005125.1 Ginsengibacter sp. | reverse complement strand
CCAACAACATTGCTTCCGAAAGGCGCCTGGGACGCATATAAAGCCATGATCTCATTTTTGGAATAACTGCATTCCAATCTTACCGACTCGATGCTTTCAATAATTTTCTCCCATAAATTTCTTTTTGTTTGGTGACGGCTTAAGCGTATAACCTGCATCGTGAGTGTGCTGCCGCCCTGCACAACTTCTTTGCTTCTGAAATTTCGCAAAGCAGCCCTGGAAAAGGCGAGAACATCCACCCCGGGGTGATTGTAAAATCTTTTGTCTTCAAATGTGGTAATGCATTTTATAAATTTGTCTGGCACATTCTCATCATAAGGAAAACGCCATTGGCCATCTGAAGCAATAGAAGCATTTAAAAGATTGCCATCTTTATCTTCAATTACAAAACACGCGGGAGTATTGAATAATTTCGAAGGAAGACAAAAGCAAAACCATATAAATGATCCAAAAAAAATCATTGCAAACAACAGCAATCCTTGTTTGTTATTTTTGTTTGGATTTCTATTAAGGATTTTAGGTTTCATGAATTATTAATGACCCGTCACTTCCACCCATCGTCCATTCACACCGGCATTTATAGAATTATCATACATAGCACCGCAATAGGTGCCCGGTAAAAAATACCTGCCCAGGTAAGTTGCGTTCAGCTGAACATAATACGTGAGGGTTTCATATTCTTTTATGTTGAAATAAGTGTAGACCCTGTCGTCTTTTACATCCTGGTATTCGTAACGCGATGACTGGAAGCTGCCTTCCCCTTCCTGCAAACGGGTATTTAAAATTTCCCATCCGCCGGGAAATATTTCCGTAAGAGCCATACGCTCGTAATAGCCATGCTTACCCGGATTTTTGATCGTCACCTTCGCGATAAAGTCTGTGCCTTGCATCAGATTACTTACATCGACCGGTTTCAGATCGCGTGAAAGATAACTCACATTTAAAACCAGTATGGAGGGATTATTATTCACGTGCAGGTTTTCCCCCGCAAGGGGCTGACCTTCTGAAATTATTCTTGCATATAATACGTTATTTCCCTTATTATTCAATGTTACACTAGCGACACCTTTGCTTAGATCAAGCGGCACCTGGCTTATATAAGAAGAAGAATTTATATTTATTGCATTTCCATTAGCAACGCCTGTAGCAATAATTTTTGAACCCGATGGATTTTTGCCACAATATTTTGCAATAGCTATTAACGAATACGCCGTGGTTTGTGTACTATACCATACGTCCTGCGAAAGTTTTGCAGCAATTGTATTTACAAGATCAGCCGCTAAAGTGCGTCTACCCATTAGCGTTAATGTTTCCAGGATCATCGCTTCATCTCTCGTATCAGATCCATAAGTGAAGCCCGGTGAATGATTGGTGTTAAAAGTTACAGGTAACCCGCTGATAAGCTGCAATGCAGTATTGTCTTGTCCCGCCAGCTTGTAGGCAGCAGCCAACCTCCATTTTGCCTCGGGAGAAATATATTTAAATTCTTTAAGCCGGTTCATCGCGCCCAGTTCAGCTGATTTTGCAAGAGCAAGCAAATATAGCCGGTAAGCCTGCGAAAGATCTCCCCCGTAAAAATTGTTGGTTGCGGGCATCCATGCAGTAGCCCTGTTTCGTTCAAATAATTTCCATTGTTGCAACATTTGCTCGCTTACAGAATATCCCCGTTCCTGGGCCTCCAGTAAAAAATGGCCGGCATAATTGGAGCCCCATTCATCACTTTCCGGGCCGGCGGGCCAGTAACTAAACCCCCCATCATTGCGTTGAAAATTTTGCAAAGCACCTATCCCTGCTTTCACATTTTTATCTATTTGCGCTTTACGGTAATCAGAAAGATCTATAAGCTGGCTGAGGACGAGTTGTGGAAACACAGCAGAGGTTGTTTGTTCAACGCAACCATAGGGGTAGTCGATTAAATAGTCTAACCTTTTTTCGAGATTTATAGCAGGAATGCTGGAAATTTCCAACACGGCTTTACTTGTTGAAACTGCGCCAATAGCAGTTGCTGAAGTGGTCCATTGCTGCCCCGCAGAAAGTACCTGCGAGCTAATACTGGATACACGGGGGTTTGGATTTCTTACGTCAAGCTCTACATCATAGTCTGCCTTTTCGCTACCACTTGTCGCTACAAGTTTTACCTTACCAATGCCGATATCTGTCTTAACTTTTACATTAAAATAAATCATTTGTTCGCCAGGCTGGGTAAAATTTACTACCTGTGAGGCAGGGCCTTCGATTTCCAAAAATGGATTGGCCTGCAGTGTTACATTCACATTTTTAATGTGATTTTCCATCGCAAAAACAGTAACCGGAATTTTTATAGTTTCTGTTGGCCCTAACACTCTCGGCAAAGTTGCCAACAGCATTAAAGGTTTTTTTACAGCTACTGCTTTTTCCGTACTACCATAACTACCACGGTTAGCCGCAATTACCATCACCCTTACGGAACCTATGTACTGGGGCAATATAAAATTGTGGGCTGATTTCTCTCCTTTATTAAGATGGAACGGCCCAAGATATTTTACAACCGGCTTAAAACGGTTGGCCTGCTTTGGTTGTACAGGGCCACCTCCTTCCTCATCACCGCCAATAGTTAATATTCTTTCAAGGTTGCCTCCCCACGCTCCAATAACATAATCATAAAGATCCCAGCTCTTTACACCCAATGCCTCCTTTGCATAGAAGTAATCATGTGGCTCGGGAGTTTTGAACCTGGTGAGATCAAGCAAGCCCTCATCAACAATTGCAATACTGTAGGTCATTTCTTTTCCACCCTGCTCACTGACGGTTACGGATGCCTGCTGTTCGGGGCGAATGGTATTGGCCATACTGATCACAGGTTTCAACACAGTATTTTTATCTTCAATATACACGGGTAAAACTCCATACATTCTTATAGGGAGATCATTAATGGTTTGCGCATGTGGCTGAAGAAGACTTACATTCACATAAACATTGGGAGCCATCTCTTTTTCAGCTTTAAATTTTACAACCGTTTGCCCCTGTTCGGTTTTAACCCAGAAGGTGCGCAGCACTTTACTTCCTGACTCAATGCTAATCAGCCCGCGGCCACCTTTGCTGCTGGGTATTGTGAGTGTAACGTCATCTCCCGTAATATATTTTTCTTTATCTGATGTAAAGGATAACATAGATGCGGCAGTAGGATCATCTGTGTTCTGCCGGCTTTGCCAGCCTGGCTGATCAATATAAACAACATCACCTGTAGTATGGCCGCTTTTTATATCTTTAACAAGGACAAGATACCTTCCCCATTCATTTTCACCCACATTAAAACCCCATTTGCCGGTTCCGTTATTCAAATGAACCGTTTCAGTTTTTATTAATTTATTGTATTTGTCCTGCGTAAAATTGCTAAGGTTATCGCCGCTGTTATCCCACCACCAGCGCCATTGAATTTTATAAAACTGAACCTCAACATCCTGGTTTCCGGGCAAAAGGTTCCCGAGCCTGTCAACATCCGCAATTTGTGCGATATGTGTTTTCCCCGTTAGCAAAAACCCCCACGGCTTTTCTCCTTCAGGCATTTTTATACCGGCATAGCTGGCATAAGGGCTGTATGGCACAACAACATTATCAATACTGAAACTTCCCCCCGGCTCAAACACTTTCACAAAGAGATTCGCACTCAACATTCCCGGTGCATTTTCATCAGTTTCAAAATCCGGCTTTATGGTTGCCTTGCCCTCTGCGTCCGTTTCTCCGTCAAAAATTGTTTTTGTTTGGGTTGTATATTTTGATGCTGGATCATCAAAGCTGTATCCTTCAAATTTCGGAAAGGCGGTTTTTTTTGTATACAGAGACGCTTCAATTTTTGCTTTTAAATTTTTAGCAGTGGCCCCAAAAAGCCATCGTGCAGAAAGTTGCCCGCTATTGGGAGCATTTTTACCCAACATAGCATTTGCACCAAAATCAAGATCAACTTTCAAACGGTTGGGCATTACTGTTTCTACTTTGATTCTTTTTTCAAAAGTCGCGCCGCCCACTTTTACCGTAGCGAGCCAGTTACCTGTTGGTGAATTTGGTTGAGTTGAGGTTTTAAAAACATTGAAGCCTTCATTGGCATTCGTCTGAACTATTTGTTTGTAAAGTTGGCCCTGCGGTGTGTACAGCGCAAACTGAACAGGATGATCAGCAGGAAGTTTTCCATCTTTATCTTCTACAATGCAATTGATGAACAAGGAATCTCCGGGACGCCAAACTCCTCTTTCGCCAAAAATAAAACCTTTGATACCATTCTTAACTTCTTCGCCCGAAATATCAAAACGGCTGAGTGGCAAACTGCTGCCATCATCCAATTTCAAATATCCTTTCTCTGCATTTCGTTTTGCAATAACCAGGTAGGGTTTTCTTTTAAGATCAAAATTGGCAAACCCATCTTTATCGCTATTTGCCTTTGCTATTATTTGTTGCTGAAAATCCAGGACATCCAATTCAACATTTGCCATAGGCTCTGTGGTCAAAATATCAGAAACTGATATCGTAATTGAATTGTTACCGCCTCTTTTTGCGGTAAGGCCAATATTGGAAGCAATAATATTGCGTGTTGCCCACCGGTCTTTATTGTAATAAGATTTCTTACAGGGATTATCCTTTTGCTCCCAGTTGTATCCATAAGGATAAAAATTATCATATCGTCTCCAGAATTCATCGTTATCATCTTCAGCATTTTGTGTATTATCATATCGCTCATCTTCATAATTATCTTCTTCATCATCTTTTTTTGAAGAAGTATCTGCATAATGGCAGGTGTATAATGAATAATCAGGTCTAAAGCCAATTGTAACGCGGTAAATAGCGCCCGGCTCAGTCTTTAAAAATTTATCAATATCAAGCGAGAAGCGTTCTTTTTTATGCAGGTCTAAAGTTTTGTCGTCATCAAGCCGCAATGTTTTTTGAACAACAGGTACCGCAACACGCCGCAGATCTTCTTCGCCACTTAAATTATTTCCCTGCAAAAACTGCGGGATATTATTCTCATAAATTTTTATAATACTTATATCGACTGCGTTTAAATTAATCGCCTCAAAGGGCAATACCAGGTGCCCTGAATTGGGAAGAATGTTTCCGCGCCCCTGTATCTTAACGGACGGCATGCGGTTTTCAAAAAAAACATTAGATGTATAGCCCCTTTGCAATGTATCGCCCCAGCTGTTTTTTATCCCGGGGTTTACATTTATTGTGTAATCTCCGTCCAGCTTATCGCCGGCATATAATTTTACCTCGCTGCCATTGATGGTGTAAGTAATATCGGCCTGGTTGCTAATGTTGATAAGCCCGGTAAGTTCCTGTCCCACAGCCACAGGATCACTAAATTGTATCGAAGCGTACTGTTCTGCATCGTTCATTGCCATTACGTTCATTACTTTAAAATCACCTGCAGCAGGCACTTCTATGGTTTTGCTGCCTGTAAGATCTATATCCAAAGGCTTGCCATTCCAGCTAAGCTGAAGTTGTAAAGCGTTGACGCCCCTGTCGATCCCGTTAACAGTAAAATTGTGCGTTTTAGCGACACCGTTATGTTGCCAGCTTATTTGTAACGCCTTGTTATTTTCTGAAGCAGTTAATAATTTTTCAACCTGGGAAGAAGTTTCAATATCGGCTGTTTCAATTTCGCCCAGCGATATCATTTTATCTTTTTGCCCGCTGCTTCTTAATCCAAAATCGGCAACTGTGAACGAAGGTTTCACTGTATGAATGGTGAATTTGAACTCTTCATATTTGGAAGGAACATGAATAACGTTACCCAGCTTAAAGTTTACTTCGTATAATTTATCCGGGGCAAGATTCTGATCGGGACGAAATTCAATGATTCGTGCATCAAGCCATACTGCTTTCCCTTTTATTGAAGGTGCGAAATCGAAAAGAGGTTTCTCAACCGCCTCTCCAATTGTATGAGTTGTCGGAGCATCTACAGCCAGCTTAATCCTTATAGATGAAGTTTTTGATACAATTCCGGAAGTATATGCATCAATATATTGACTAAAAGCAGGGTCAACATCTATCCATTTATCTTTTTTATGGCAGGAAGAAAATAGTAATACAGAAAGAAGTACTGAAAAAAACAGGACCGAGCTATTTTTTGCCGGGGAGGGAATATTCATTAGCAGAAAGATTTAGATAAAAGTCGGGAATTTTTATCAGGTAAACCAATCGCATGAAACGCATTTAAGTTAATACCTCGTTAAGTAAACAGACGTAAAGTAATAAATGGGATCCGGAAAGAACCGGTACTGCAAAATTAAATGTGTGGGCTTTTGATTTAAATTTCAGGGGATTGCCTTTTGTACTACCGTTTCTAATTTACCTATACCAAGCCGGAAATTTATTTTTTGTAAGAGATTGGCCACATCAAAAGGCTTTGCTATAAAATCATCTGCACCATATTCAGCAACCGTAGTGGCAGCACCGGGGTGTGCAGAAAACATAATTACCGGAATGCGGCTGGTTTCAATATCCGTTTTTAATTTCCGGCAAATGGTTCTTCCATCCTGGCCCGAAATAAGTACATCCAAAAGAATAATATCCGGTTTAAATGTTTCAATTTTTTGAAAAGTATTTTCTCCTTTAGCGGTAACCTCTACGTCAAAACCCTTCATCTTTAAGAGTATTTCCATTACGGACAAAATATCAATATCATCGTCAACAACCAGAATCCTGGACATATTAGCTTTTTTAATAAAATACCAGAATAAAAAAATGAAACCCTGTTTTCGAGCTTCTATGATTTTCTATCGAAATTTTTCGGCTATGTTTTTATAATTTATCTAATAAAAAATAACCGAAGTCAAATACCCGGCCGGAAATCTGGGTAAATCGTACAAATATTTTTGAAGGTGATCTTTATCAAACCCATTTTCTTAATCAATAACGTTCGCTTTTAAAAATTAGTATCTGCTGAAAGAACAACATTGATTTTATTATTCCCTAAAGCGTTTGGTCCATTGATAGTAAGGTTCTATATTCTACCCGGATAAACATGGACCAACACAAAAGTTGTTCGAAAAAGTAATTTTGAGATTATCAAATTATTTCAATTTAGTTTTCAAATTTTCATTGATGGCTTCTAAAAATTCTTCGGTATATAAATAATCAGTACCATGTGAAACCTTGTTACCACTAATGCAGACCGCCAGGTCTTTAGTCATTTTGCCACTCTCTACTGTTTCAATGCAAACCTTTTCCAGGGTCTCGCAAAACTGAATTAGTTGTTCGTTATTATCCAGTTTTCCGCGAAATGCAAGCCCTCTTGTCCACGCAAAAATTGACGCGATGGGGTTTGTTGAGGTGGAATTTCCTTTTTCGTGTTCACGAAAATGCCTTGTAACTGTTCCATGCGCTGCTTCAGCCTCCATTGTTTTCCCATCTGGCGTTATTAAAACAGAAGTCATTAAACCTAGTGAACCAAAGCCCTGCGCAATAGTATCACTCTGCACGTCACCATCATAATTTTTACATGCCCAAACAAAATTACCATTCCACTTTAAGGCACTTGCGACCATATCATCTATAAGCCGGTGCTCATAAATAATATTTGCAGCTTCAAATTGTGCCTGAAATTCTTTTTCATAAATCTCCTGGAAAATATCTTTGAAGCGGCCATCGTATTTTTTCAAAATTGTGTTCTTGGTGGAAAGATATAAGGGCCATTTTTTACTAAGCGCCATATTGAAGCAGCTTCTCGCGAAGCCTGTTATACTTTCATCAGTATTATACATGCATAAGGCAACGCCATTTCCCTTAAAATTATACACTTCAAAAGTCTGTGCCTCGCTCCCGTCATCAGGAATAAAGCTCATGGTAAGCTTTCCTTTTCCCTTTATAACGGTATCGGTTGCACGATATTGATCCCCAAATGCGTGACGCCCGACAATTATCGGGGCAGTCCAGTTTGGCACAAGCCTGGGAATGTTTTTAATTACAATGGGCTCACGAAAAACCGTTCCATCCAGGATATTTCTAATGGTACCGTTCGGGCTTTTCCACATTTGCTTCAGGTTGAATTCCTTTACCCTTAATTCATCGGGAGTAATTGTAGCACATTTTATTCCCACGCCGCATTCCTTTATTGCATTGGCAGCATCCACCGTTACCTGGTCGTTCGTAGCATCACGATGGTCCATACCCAGATCGAAATATTTTATCTCAACATCGAGATACGGAAGAATTAATTTGTCTTTAATAAATTTCCAGATGATCCGGGTCATTTCATCGCCGTCAAGTTCTACGACCGGGTTGGCTACTTTGATTTTAGTCATGTTCCTATTTTATAAATTTTTAATGTGGAATGTTTTGCAATATTATCAAAATCTTTGTCTTTATGGAATAGAGGAATATTATATTCGATACAAAGTGCTGCAATAAGACAATCGTTGGCTTTTTTAATGGTAATCCCTTTTCGTCTTAATGACCTGTATAAAATCGCTGCTTTGATTGCAAAAGTGTAAGCATCATAATTAAGATAATCCAGGCCTTCAAAGTTTTCTTTAACCAGATTAAAAAAACGATCATTTTCTATTCCCTGCAAAACTTCCTGCATGATCACAGGGAATATTATAACAGGTGAACTTGCCACACTTTTAAGAAGCAACAATTTAAGATGCTCAATCTCTGGTGAATTTCTTTTATTGAAAAAATCAATCCAAACAGAACTGTCAACCGCAAGTTTAGCCATTGCTTCTCATCTTGTTTAAATTGCCGGCCCACTTTACTTTTCCCTGTAATGATAATAATCTGAGCCTCATTTGATACCTGACATACTCAGTGAGGGCCTCATTCACAATCTCCTTTTTAGTCTTCAATTTAGAATATTTAAGCGCTTTGTTCATTAACTCGTCATCAATCTCAATATTCGTTCTCATCTTAATTTATTTATACACAAATATAATCAAATCCATACACATAGATATCTACAGATTCTTTATAATTGCATCCCCAAATTCACTCGTTTTTAAAAGCGTAGCTTCCTTCATTAAATTATAAAAATCTATGGTTACGGTTTTATTCCGAATGGTTTTACCAACCGAGTTGGTGATCATTTCTGCTGCATCCCTCCAGCCCATATATTCCAGCATCATTACACCGCTCAATATTACCGAAGATGGGTTCATGGTATTGGTATTCGCAAACCTGGGAGCAGTTCCATGCGTTGCTTCAAACACAGCATGCCCAGTGAGATAGTTGATATTAGCCCCCGGCGCAATCCCAATGCCACCAACCTGCGCAGCCAGGGCATCACTTATATAATCACCATTCAAATTGAGGGTTGCGATCACCGAGTAATTCTGCGGAGCAAGCAAAGCCTGTTGCAAAAAGTTATCAGCTATTGCATCTTTAATAATCACTTTGCCACCCACTGTGCATATTTTCATCTCTTCATTGGCCACCGCTTCGCCACTTTCCTTTTTTGTTTTTTCCCATTGATTCCAGGTATACACATTTCCGCCAAATTCTCTTACGGCCAATTCATATCCCCAGTTCTTAAATGCGCCCTCCGTAAACTTCATGATGTTGCCTTTATGCACAATTGTTACTGATGGTAATTTATTGGCAATTGCATATTCGATCGCAGAACGGATCAGTCTTTCAGAGCCTTCCTTGCTTACCGGCTTGATTCCAAAAGAAGTCGTTCCAGGAAAGCGGATATTTTTTACATGCAATTCATTCTGCAAAAAGTCCAACAACTTCTTTGCTTCGGGCGTACCGGTCATATATTCAATCCCTGCATAGATATCCTCAGTGTTTTCCCTGAAAATTACCATGTTCACTTTTTCAGGCTGCCACATGGGCGAAGGGGTGCCTTCAAAATATTTTATCGGCCTGAGACAAACGTACAAGTCAAGTTCCTGTCTTAAAGCCACGTTTAGACTGCGTATTCCACCGCCAACCGGTGTTGTCAACGGCCCTTTGATTGATAATACATATTCCCTGAAGGCATCCATGGTGGCTTCAGGCATCCACTCACGGGTTTGGTTAAACGCTTTTTCTCCTGCCAGTACCTCCATCCAGTCAATCTTCTTTTTGCCCCCATAGGCTTTTTTAACTGCGGCATCAAAAACCCGTACGCTTGCCTTCCAGATATCCGGTCCAATTCCATCCCCTTCAATAAATGGTATGGTAGGATTATCGGGCACGATCAGTTTTCCATTATCGCCCATTGTAATTTTTTCAGCCATACTATGTATATTTTATTTTGAAAAAAATTTATGCTTTCCATACAGAACCGGAATAATTCAGGTTTCAAATGGCAATGCGCAATCAAGCCATTCGGCACTAAATGTCACTCCGTCATATTTCTTATAAAAATTAATAGCGGGCTCGTTCCAATCAAAAACCTGCCAAACCATGCCCTTAAATTCCCTTTCTTTAGCCACTCCGATTAATTTATCAAATAACAATTTACCCAGCCCTTTACCACGAAAGTTTTCCGCAACAACAAAATCTTCCAGGAACATATACTGCCCTTTCCAGGTGCGATAGCGTATGAAATAAATGGCAAAGCCCTGAACGACCCCGTCTACTTGTGCAACAAATGCCCACCACACAGGTTTTTCACCAAACCCGCTTTCTACAAAATGCTCTAAAGATACTGTCACTTCATCGGGGGCTTTTTCATAAACTGCCAGCTCATAAATTAATTCCATTAATCTCTTGCAATCTTCTTTTACCGCCTCCCTGATTATAATATTGCTCATGTTCTTTAATTAATAATTTATTCTTCAATAAGTGATGCAACTTCCTCTGCGCAACCCCATGCTAAAGTAAACCCACTTCCGCCATGGCCGTAATTGTGAATAATTTTACCTTCCCTTTCCACCCTCACTAAAGGCCTGTAAGGGCGAATCCCCGCCCAACTGCCCATTACCTTTTGATCTTTTAATTCCGGAAATACTTTGTACGCATTCTCAAATAACCTATTGATAGTTGCCGCTTCAGTGACCGTATCCGTAATTCCTTCTTCATACGTGCCACCAATAATAATTGCATCTTTCCTGGGAACAATATACAAAGGCAATTCATTATCAAGAAAAATATAAAAGTTGTCTTTAGGCGCCAGAAGGCCAACCTGGCCTCTTATGGGCATAAGAGTATTATCATTGCACAATTGCCGGGCGCCTAATGCGCTGCAATTAATAATCAGATCCGCACCGGTAATTTCATCAAATGACTGTATTTCACTTTCTACAATTGTTGTATTCATTTGTTTTAATTCATTCATGAGCCAGGGAAGAAGAATTTGCGTTTCAATAAGCGGCACCCGCGCATCGTATCCTTTTGAATAACCTTCAGGAATTTCATGTTCTGCAAGTATGCGGTACGAGTCCTGCGGCATAAAACCAAACCATGTCAACTCCTGCTCCTGCTCACCTTTTCTTACAACTTTTAAAAGCTTTTGCATCGTTATTCCGCTAAAAGAATCTTCAGAAAGTTTTTGATACACTTCGTAACTGTGTTTGCACCAACGTATTCCTCTCTCATCGTTACGAATATGATAAGGAAACCAAAATGCTGCCGCCCGGTCAGAGGTTAAATCAGGGGTAAAATTCTTTGCAATAATTTTTATAGTATGTTGCAGCTTCCCCAATGTATAAGCCGTAGATAACCCACTTATACCTGCACCAACAATCGTTATCTTCATCAGGATTTCTTTAATTATTGTTTTACCTGCTGTTATTCAATTTTAATTTAAAGCCTGGTCAAGATCATTTAAAATATCTTCTATATTTTCTATTCCCACGCTCATTCTTATAAGGCCATCAGTGATGCCATATTTTTCTCTTTTTTCTTTCGGTACGCCAAAATGTGTCATAGATGCCGGGTGCGATAAAAGTGTATCACAGCTTCCCAATGATACAGCCCTTACACACATTTGTAATTTATCTATAAAACTTTTTCCCCCCTGCAATCCGTCTTTCAATTCAAAACTCAGCATTGCGCCAGGATGCGTCATTTGTTTGTTTGCTGTTGAATAATCAGGATGTGAAGTAAGACCGAGGTAATTTACTTTTGCAACCGAATTATTCTGCTCTAAAAACTTAGCAACTTCCATGGCATTACTGCAATGCCGCTCCATTCGTACTTCTAAAGTTTTCATCCCCTGTGTGAGCAAAAATGCGTCGAATGAATTGCTGCTTCCTCCAAGCAGCCGGTGCACCTTTGTCATTCTTGTTTCCATGTGTTCAATATCTTTCCCTATCAAAGCCCCGCCAATTGCGGTTCCGTGGCCATTCAAAAATTTTGTGGTAGAATGAAAAACATAATCTACCCCATATTTAAAAGGCTGTTGTAAAAAAGGTGTTGCAAAAGTATTATCTGCCGCTACAATTAAATTATGTTGTTTGCCGAGTTTAGTAAGTTCATCAATATCCACACATTGAATAGTGGGATTTGCAGGAGTTTCCAGGTACAACATTCTTATTTTATTGTCACCTTTTAATACTTCATCCGCCTTATTTAAATTTCTCAGGTCAACTATTATGGCTTCAATTCCCAGTGGTGGCAAAACTTTTTCCATTAATTCCTGGGTACCTCCATATAAAGAAAAATGAGACAGAATTTTGTCCCCGGCTTTCAGGTTACCTATTATAAGAGTGGATAAAGCTGCCATACCGCTTGCATGCAGGAGTGTTTTTAATTGCGGAGGTTCTTCATGCATTTCTTTTATCTTAAAACTTTCCAATGCTGCAATTTTTTCTTCTGCCTCTGTTATGGTGGGATTTCCCCAGCGACTGTATATATAACCCTTTTCTTCCCCGTTAAACCTGCGCATTCCCTGTTCGGCATTATCAAATACATACGTACTGCTGGCATAGATAGGTGTAAGATGCGCACCGTGGCCATCCTTCTCATGGCCGCTATGAATAGCAACTGAGCCAAAACCGGTAAGAGAACTTTTTTTTGAAGGCATGTTAATAATTAATAAGCCGAAATGAAAAAATGAATATTTAAGTTTGAGGCAAAAGTAGTAAAAACATGAAGCAACTTTTGCAACAATATGCAACGTATAATGTTTGGGCGAATAAGCTCATTACTGAAAAAATAGGCCAATTACCGGCAGACAGCATCCATAAAGAAATGAACAGTTCTTTTGGCAGTATGTATAAAACCGTCGTTCATCTTATGGATGTGGAAAGTATCTGGTGGCAGCGGCTGAAATTGCAGGAGCATGTTGAATGGCCGGGAAAGGCCTTTAATGGAAATTTTGAAGAATTATCACAACAGCTTCTGTTGCTTTCCAAACAATGGAGCGATTGGGTACAAAGTGCCAATGAAGCAAATATTGCCCATGTTTTTGCTTACCAGAATTCAAAGAAAGAACATTTCAAACAGCCGGTTTATGAAATGCTGTTACATTTATTTAATCACCAAACTTTTCATCGCGGGCAATTGGTAACCATGCTGAGGCAAAATGGAATTGAAAAAATTCCTGCAACTGATTTTATCGTTTTCAGCAGGGCCAAAGCGGGGCACTCAACAAAGGGAAAATAAAAAACTGATCGATGGGCAACTATATCAAATGGGCGTAGGCAACAAATTGATATATTTAGTTTAGGTATTTTTTAGGGATAAGAAAATAAATTACACCTAATAATATACCCGTAAGGATAGCAATCCAATGAATCCCAAGCAATATAAGAAAACAGGAAAATGTACCAATTAGGAATTTAAAAACGGGTAGGATTTCTTTAAATAACTGTGTCATTTTTCTTCTTTTTACAAGTTTATATTTTTTTCTTTTCTTCTTTATTCTTTCTCATCACCATAAATACACCCTTGAATGAAAACCCGGGGAAGGTTTATTTAAATCAATTGTAAATTAAATAGTCAAAAAGAAACTTCCTGTTCGTTCGGGCCTACGCGGCAACTACTAAAAGAAAAAAATAAATATCCTTAGGCTTCCGGCAATACTTCATCAAGTTTATTATCTTTTATAAATTTATCTTTCGCCTCGGTAAATTCTGTTTGCAAAGCTGTAGCTGCAATAAGTGCATCATCTGCTTTGGAATGGATTTCCGGTAGTTGCTTTTCAAGTAGCGTGTTTCCGAGGTTGATATTTTCTGCTTCAAGTTGTGCCACTTTTTTTAGCAGCGATGTCTGGCTGTTAACCACATCATCCAGCTCGCGAAGTATCTTCTCCATCAGGTGTAATTTTTCTGTTTTATCCATGGTGCGTTTTTTTGCGAAGGTAACCCTTTCGGATTGTGTTATAGTCAATTGTCAATGGTCAATTGTCAATAGGCAGTGGTCAGTGGCCAATAATGTGGCCTGATAACTTAAAGAGTGTTAATGACTCAATGACCCAATACCCAATGACAACATTAAATTAAGTAAACCCTTCCAAAGGCTTCTCATACCAAACTTCGATTTCATATCCATCGGGATCATAAAAGAAGACATAAGGCTCGCCGGGGCAGAATTCGCCTGATTCCTTTATTTTGCCACCGGCTTTTTCAATTTCTAAAATAAGCGGTTTAATATCCGTAAGATCGATTAGCCGAAAGCCAAAATGTTTAACCCCTGATGCTGTCTTAACTTCACCATCGCTTTTATCGAGCACTATTATATCCTTGCTTCCGGGAGTTTGAAGCTGTATGAATTTTTCGTTAACATACATTTTCTTTGCCCCAAATACGTTCTCATAAAATGTCGCTGAACGATGAATATCTTTCACTGAAATTGACAGGTGGGTTAAACCATACGTTTTTATCATAAACAGGTATCAGGTATTAAGTATCACTTCGTATCGTACGCCCATTTCACCAGCGTTGCACCCCATGTGAATCCTCCGCCAAAAGCAGCCAGCACAATAAGATCGTCTTTCTTCAACTGTTTTTCCCATTCCCATAAACATAACGGAATGGTTGCTGAAGTAGTGTTTCCATACCGCTGGATGTTGAGCATCACTTTATCCATACTTAATCCCATCCGGCTGGCAGTGGCATCAATAATTCTTTTATTGGCCTGGTGAGGAACCAGCCACGCGATATCATTCCCGGTTAATTGATTTCTTTCGAGCAACTCATAAGAAACATCAGCCATTCCTTTTACGGCAAACTTAAAGACTGCGGGGCCTTCCTGGTATATGTAATGTTCTTTTGCCATTACTGTTTCAATGGACGCAGGCTTTGCCGACCCGCCGGCAACCATCTTGAGGTATTCCACCCCACTTCCATCTGTTCGCAGCAAACTGTCCTGTATTCCATATCCTTCCTCATTTGGCTCCAGCAGAATCGCTCCCGCCGCATCTCCAAAAAGTATGCAGGTGGTACGATCGCTATAATCGACGATGCCGCTCATTTTATCAGTTCCTACAATCACTATCTTTTTATAACGGCCACTTTCAATCAAAGCTGCACCTGTGGTTACACCAAATAAAAACCCTGAGCATGCAGCAGACAGGTCAAATCCGAATGCATTAACTGCACCTATTTTATAGGAAATAATATTTGCAGTGGCAGGAAAAGTCATATCAGGCGTAACAGTACAACAAATGATACAATCTATTTCCGCAGGATCGATCCCTCTTTTTTGGCAAAGCTCCAGTATTGCAGGGGCGCCCATTTCAGAAACGCCTTTATTCTCTCCTTTCAGAATTCTTCTTTCCTCAACCCCGGTCCTGGATTTTATCCATTCGTCGCTGGTTTCCACCATGGTTTCAAGTTCAGCATTTGTAAGACGGTATTCGGGAACATAGCCACCAATAGCCGTTATTGCGGCTGAAATTTTTTTGTCCATTTATATGTTCAAAAATTTATGAGGCGATAAAAATACAACATCCTTTCTATACACTTTGCCGTACATTATAATAAATATTGAATAATTGCTTTCATAAAGGCGAATTACCTATTTTTGGCGCTCTTTAAAATAATGATAGCATATTTATCAGGAAAATTTTCATATAAAAATCCGGCAGTTGTTTATGTGGATGTGCAGGGCATTGGCTATGAAGTAAATATTAGCCTCAATACCTATTCGCACATTCAAAAACTAACTGAAGGAAAATTGTATACTTATCTTCAAATAAAAGAAGATTCACATACTTTGTTTGGGTTTTTTGATACAATGGAAAAGGAAATGTTTGTTATGTTGATAAGCGTTTCCGGTGTAGGTGCAGCAACTGCGAGGATGATGTTGTCTCATATGAAGCCTGCTGAAATCAGTAAAGCCATTATACAAAACAATGCCGGGTTACTTGAAAGTGTAAAAGGTATTGGAAGAAAAACTGCTGAGAGACTTGTGCTTGAACTTAAAGATAAAATATCAAAATTGACGACAATCGCTCCGGAAGATGGAGCCGGTCGCAATACTTTTGAGCAGGATGCGTTAAATGCATTGATGGCTCTCGGTATTGCAAGACCTTTTGCTGAACAGGCAATTAAAAAAATTGTAATTTCCGATCCGACTATACATACACTGGAAGAGTTAATAAAAAAAGCCCTGAAAGCAATTTGATAGAAATCTACCCTAATTAATTGATGGATGTTGTTCAACAGAGGATTCCTTCCGAATTTTTTTGGGTTGGTAGTGGTTTGCCTGGCAACATTGGCATTGTCAGTTATTTCCATCAATAGCGCATCCGCACAGGATTCCACAACACTTCGCCTGAATGATACCTTACATTATCCCATTCATGATCGCAGGGGAGATTTTTTTTCAAATGAAAAAAGGACTTTGGATTTGGCGCAGCCGTCCAATATTACTGATTCTATTGGATACGACCCCGACGCGAAATTGTACATCGTATATGAAAAAATAGGAAACAAGTATTACAGAACACCTACCTCTTACACTCCTGAAGAGTTTATGAAAATAGAGAGTCAAAAGGCGGAAACAGATTATTTTAAGAAAAGAGCCAATACACTTAATATATTGAATCGCGGCCAGGTAAAACCCAAGCTAAGTGTATATGACAATTTATTCAACAGGTTATTTGGGAATGGCAAAATAGAAATTGCGCCGCAGGGAAATGTTGATATTACGGCAGGCTACCAGGGGCAAAATGTGAAAAATCCAACGTTACCGGAAAACGCAAGGAAAAATGGAGGCTTCGATTTTAATATGGCAGCTCAATTAAATGTGAATGCCAATATCGGGGACAAATTAAAATTTCCAATAAGTTATAATAC
>JBDTZL010000106.1:0-5076 GCA_040005125.1 Ginsengibacter sp. | reverse complement strand
GTGGAAAGCCGCCGCAATATTTACCTGTTCTGCAAGGAGGCCATTAACAATGCGGTTAAATACAGCAATGGAACTTTGCTCGAACTCAGTATGAAAGACGTTGACAACAAACTGGAATTCTCTGTAAGCGATAACGGCAAAGGCTTTGATGCGGAAACAGTAAGGCGTGGCAATGGTTTGGAAAATATGCAGAAGCGTGCTGATGAGATGGCCGCTAAGCTTACCCTGCAATCAAAACCAGGTGAAGGCTCGATGGTTTCCATGCAATTAAAAATCACCTGATGTTTTCAGCCGAATAAAAAAATCCATCAAAAAAGGGGCAGGTTCTGAGATGAAATAATATGACCCCTTTTAATAAATTGTAATATTGAAAAATTTCATAAATCACCCAATGGGGTATGTTGCTTGCAGATTACGGGTTGTAGATTTGTATCCCTTGGCCTTTAAAGGAGGAACATAGGTACAGATGCTAACTCTATTCCGGTGCGTTAGGCTCTGAAGTAAAAAAATGAAATGAACTAAAATAGTAGCAATAATGTTCGGCTCAAAAAGAATCTTCAATACTTAAAAACTTTAAACACCCCGCCAGTTGGCGGGGCCTGGGGTATGGATATACGCGTAGCAATATTTGAAGACAATAAACTGGTAAGGGACGCCCTGCAGGCTATCCTTAACGGCACACAAGGATATGACTGCACCGGTGCATTTGCCGACGGCAACCAGTGGGAGCAAAGCATACAAAGAAGTAAGCCCGATGTGGTGCTTATGGATATTGAAATGCCCGGCCTCAGCGGTATTGAAGTAACCAGGCATATCTGCGAAACCTTCCCTGAAATAAGGATCCTCATTCAAACCGCGTTTAACGACAGCGATAAAATATTCCAGGCGCTAAGTGCCGGCGCCTCCGGTTACATACTTAAAAACGATCCCCCGCATAAATACCTTGATGCCATTACCGAAGTATATAATGGCGGCGCTCCCATAAGCGCATCGGTTGCAAAAAAACTGCTGGGCTTTTTCAGCAATAAAAATGTGGTGCTTGTAGCGCCGGGCAATACCGATTACCAGCTCAGCGACCGTGAAAAAGAACTGCTGCGCCTGATGGTAGAAGGCCACAACTATAAAGACATTGCTGACAAAGCCTTTATCAGTTACGAAACCGTACGCACCCATGTGAAACATATCTACAAAAAGCTCCACGTAGCCAGCCGCAGCGAGGCGGTAATGAAAGCCATTCAGCAGGGGCTTTCCTGAAAATTTTTCTCTTTAGCACAATGTCATTGAACAGTTTCCACTCACTTGAGCATTGATTATTGAATATTGAGTGTTGATTCTTTGAAATAAAAACGCTCAATAATCAATGTTTAACGCTCAATATTCAAGTTGAGCCCTTAACTAATGACATCCTCCCTTAAGGGCCGGGGCAAAAATCACCCAATGGGGTATTGTTCCCTGCGATAAAACGAATTATCTTGTGGTTGAAATAAAACATAAATTATGAAAAAGCTCAATGTAACACAGACACAGACTATAATGGGTGGTGTAATTTGTTCTCAGTGCTTAAAAAATTGAAAGCAAAGCGGCTAATTATCGCGTCATTTAATTCTTAAAATCAAACCAAGAATTATGAAAAAGCACTGCAACACAGACCCAGGCTATAAAGGGTGGTAGTGGATGTCCTGGCTGCCTGTGCAATTGAAGTGAAGCCGAAAATTTTCTCACCCAAGCGAGACTTTTGTTACTGGATATTAATTTAACTCAAAAAGATTTAGCGGCTTTCCCTGGAGCTTCCTTCGTGTACACATCCCCCTGCAGGAAACCCGCCTGTGACTTTTCTTCTCCCTTTAGGGCCGGGGCATAAAAATCACCCAATGGGGTATTGTTCCCTGCTATAAAACGAATGATCTTGTGGTTGAATTAAAACAAAAATTATGAAAAAGCTCACAATAACACAGACACAGACTATAAACGGTGGCGTAATTTGCCTTCTATGCTTGCACAATTGAAAGCAAAGCTGGAAATTATCGTGTCATTGGATTCGAGAAAATTAAAACAAAAATCATGAAAAAGCTTACTGTAGCACAGACACAGTCAATAAAGGGCGGTGTCGTTTGCCCACTGTGCCTTAAAAATTGAAAGTGCAAATTAGAAAAATGCATCGACATTTAATTTAAAATTTAAAGCAAAAATTATGAAAAAACTTACAGTAACACAGACACAGACTATAAGGGGTGGCGTTATCTGCTGGATGTGCTTAAGAAATTGAAAATAAATCCGAAAATTTATCACATCATTTAATTCATAAACTTAAAACAGACCTAAAGTACAAAGGGTGGGTACAACCTGTGTAAGGTGCCTCAAAATTGAAAGCATAATCTGAAATTTCCCACGGCTTTGTTATTGCTCCCGATTTCTTTAAAGCATGGCCCTCCTGTTAAAGAGTATATAAGTTCCTTTCTATATTGTATTTCTCGACCAATTATATTAAATTCATGAATGTTTCCCTTAGCCGGATATATT
Source organism: Ginsengibacter sp. (assembly GCA_040005125.1). Classification (GTDB taxonomy): domain Bacteria; phylum Bacteroidota; class Bacteroidia; order Chitinophagales; family Chitinophagaceae; genus Ginsengibacter. The sequence goes on along the minus strand of JBDTZL010000106.1, from coordinate 2,556 downwards.
TTGCTAAACAAACCCGTAGCCTCCTCTGAGAAAGATGGACATTTTTTTAACGAACTCTTTTCAAAATTCCCTTCTGGTTTTCATACGAAAAATATTTTATCAAATGATCCCTTATTTCTTGCCGGGAACATTGGGTCATTCTGTGGATTTGAGAGCGGGCATCACCTGCTTTTTTTTAGCGGGGAAATCTTTAATTATAAAGAGATAGCCGGGAGCATGCCATCTTTTTCAAACAACTTTCAGAATAATGCCGGGTTGATCCTTGCTCTAATTGAGGAAAAAGGTATTCAAGCAATAGAGAAGATCAACGGCCAGTTCATTATTATCCACCTGGATACAAGGGAGAAAAAAGTGCACATCATCAATGATCATTTTGGCATCTCACAATTGTATTATTACCACGATAAAAATATTTTTCTTTTTGGCTCCGAATTAAAATTTTTGCTTACCCATCCTGCCTGCCCCAAAGAAATTGACTGGGAAACGTCTCTTAAACGCCCGGAGCCAAGTGGAATAAGTTGCTATAAAAGTTATAAAACATGGTTCAAAGAAATAAACCTACTTCCCGGGGCCTCCGTTCTAAATATCGATCTTGAAAGCGGGCAAATCCAAATCAATAATTATTGGAAAGAAAGCTTTGACCCGAATTATGATCATAGCCATGATAAAAGAACCACGGCCGATGTGATGGAAGAATATATAAGCCTGTTGAATGATGCGGTAAAGATCAGGACAGGAGGTGAAGAAATTTGTCATTCATTACTCAGCGGTGGACTCGATTCATCTGCAATTGTTGCGCTCGCCGCAAAGTATAAACCCGTCGAAACATTTTCCATAGTTACACAAATGACCTGGCTGGAGGAAACCACATTAGCATGTAATAAATTAAAGACGAATCTTGGGATTAAGAACGCCCAGTTCCTCGTGCCGGTACATAAATTATCTTTTGACTGCCAGTTGTGGAAACAAAGAATTTGGCGCGCCGAATCGCCGGTAAATCATAATGATTCATTAACCAAAACCCTGCTGCACTTTGCAATAAAAAAAAAGAACCCGGAAGTGACTGCTTTATTGACCGGAACAGGAAGTGATGAATTTAATGGCGGATATGCAAGATGGCAGGTAACCGGTGCAGAAGTGGAAGATAACTGGGAACAGTTTCATAATACCATCATTGATGCAGAAGATTACAAATTGAAATTGCACAGAGGTACTGCATTATGGAGCAGGAAAAATTTAATAAACCGGGAATTCCTGGCTTCCATATCCGGCAATAAAATAGAACAAAATCCCTGGATGATTTATGTTGACAGCTCCCTCCATTCACTTACCTACAGTTTATTGTGGGATGAGGTGCGCGCATCATCGTACCACGGGCACACCACCCTGTTTCCTTTTTTAGATTTTAGATTTTTGCCATTTATTTCAAAAATTCCCCCTGCACTGCACAAAGACCTGTTTTTTGACAAAACAATCTTAAGGACGCCACTGAAAAAAATCTTACCGGACTATATTATCAACAAATCGAAGGTACCCGCATATGTTCCTGAATACGATTACCGGGCGAAGCTTTTTAAATTTCTCACCGAAAAAGACTCGATGAAAATGGTGGAAGAGTCACTCGAAGATATTAACCGGCAGCACCCGGTTATTAATAAGCCCGAATTGATGAAAAGAATTGCAAAAATGCAACAGGAACCGGACATAGCTGAATGGCATGATATTATGCATATTATCAACCTGGGCTTACTCGAAAAGCTTCCTTATAAAACAGAAAAGGATATGGATATGGAATCGTCAATTGGGGAGATGCAGGAACTGATCTTTGATGATGTTGCAAAAACTAAAATATTTCTTGCAGATACATTTTCATATAAAAAAGAAAAAATTGACTTGCAAAAACCCTTGCTTTTTTCCGAGGGAGCTTTCCTGCTTTTTAATACGATGAATAATAAATACTTTCTTGCAAAAAATAACGAGTTGAAATTTGAAATTGAAGATGAGAATACAGACTGGATCAATTTTCTTAACAAAATTGATAACCGGCTAAGCATTGAGCAAATAACAGGAGAATTAAAAATAGAGTATGCAGCAATCCAGGAGTTTGTAAATATAGCACTTGAGGAAAAAATACTTTCCACATAGGAATAATAACATTATTGTAGAACTAAAATTGTTGGTGTTTCATTAGCTTATTGAAAATTTAATTTTGCAACATTTAATCAAGTCTCCGGTGCTGAAAATGCCCCTAAATCCCCTAAAGGGGACTTTTGCAGCTTCTAAATTAATGGGGCTTTTGATCTACTATATTGTCAGTATATTCGGATTTCAATTATAACTTTTTTTAATGGCCATGGCAACAAACATGCATTTTGGAGCATCGAAAACAATTTTTCAATATGCTGACGCCTTGCGAAAGAATATGACAATAACTGAGAAAATAATTTGGGAGAAGCTCTCCAAAAATCAGCTTGGAGTGAAAGTAAGAAGGCAGCATCCAATAGAAAAATATATAGCAGATTTTTATTGCCATGAACTAAAACTTATAATTGAAAT
>JBDTZL010000072.1:0-17259 GCA_040005125.1 Ginsengibacter sp. | reverse complement strand
GGACAGGCTTGTGTATAAAATCCCGGTTCTTCGAAAACGGCATGTTTAATGAGATTAAAAAGCAATTGATCCGGAAGCCATTTTATATAATTGATCACATATTATTTGGCATTTGTATTTGCGGTCAGGGTAATATGATTTATGTTGTGATATCTCATACAATTGGGGAATAAGTATATTCGGCTCGGTGCCACATCCCACAGAACAAAAAACGCGTTTAAAATATCATTGAGCTATGATATATTAAAGCGCATGGATGTGGCATAAAAATGGAATTAAGGGATGGGATGGAAGTGGGTTTATTATTTCAATTACAGCTTAACTTAAAAAATGCGGCAGTTTATTTCAATAAGAATTTATGTTGCCTGCATTTTTTGTCTGCTGTTCTTTTTTTCTTTTTCTCAAAAAGAAGATGTACTAAATAACAAGCTCAACGATCTGCCATTAAATGATACGGCCCGGTTGAATCAATATGCCCGGTTGCTGGCGGATTTTGTTGAAACCAATAGGGATACTGCTTTTTATTATGGATATAAGGCTCTTGCAATGGCGAAAAAATTAAATCAAAGATATTACCAGGGTTTTATTTTATGTGACCTGGCGTATGATTTTTTAAATAGTGGTGATTATTCAAATTCATTAAAATATTTGATAGAGGCAACAAAATTGTCAGAAGATAAGGACATTGGAAAAAACATCCTGGAAACATCTTATATCGAACCACGTTTACAGGAAGGTGCAGAGAGCAACAGGAAAGAGTTGCAAGCCTGGATAAAAAACTCTTTAGGGATTCTATACGGCTTAACAGGAAGTGAGGATAAAAAGCTGAATGAACTGTTAGAAGCCAAACACCTGATTGAAAATGAAACTACTGATATGTTTCTTTTATCTGGTATAACCAGTAATATAGTTGAAGTGTATATCAGCAAAAACAAATTAGATTCAGCGCTTTATTATCAAAGGCAAACGATGAAATATGAAAGTAACGCTAATCTCAAAATTTATGGAGGTGTGTCCCTGGTAACGATAGGCGACATTTTTTTAAAACAAGGCAAGCCTGATTCTGCAAAAAGATATTTATTCGATGGAGTTCGCATTTTGATTGAGAACAACGAGAACCTGATAGGGCTGGCATCGGCGTATATTTCCATATCCAATTTATACGATTATAATAACCAAACTGATTCAGCTATTTATTATGGCAACAAGGCATTGAAAACTTTTAGTTTAGCCGGCACATCCGTTCCTGAAATACTGGATGCATATACATCGTTGGCGCTGAACTACAATAAAAATAACATGTATGATAGCGCCTACAGGTATATGGCCCTGGCGAGAAATATGAGTGACAGCCTGAATAGTATTGATATAAAAAATCTCGGGAAATTTCATAGTATAAACTTTGAAGAAAAATTAAGAGTAAAAGCGCTCGAAAACGAAAAAATTGCTGTTGACAGCAGGAACAGGGTAATTCTTTTATCAATTATCATAGTAGTATTTTTCGTTATTGTCTTTATCCTCTACCGGAATAATAAAGAAAAACAAAAGACAAATAAGATCCTGGAAACCACGCTTTCAGATTTAAAGGCAACACAATCACAACTCATTCAATCCGAAAAAATGGCTTCTCTTGGTGAGCTTACGGCAGGCATTGCCCACGAGATTCAAAACCCTTTGAACTTTGTTAATAATTTTTCGGAAGTAAATACAGAACTGATTGATGAACTGGAACATGAACAGAAAAAAGAGATACGTGATTTTCAAAATGAAAATGAAATACTGAATAGTATTAAAAACAATGAACAAAAAATAAACCATCATGGCAAACGTGCCGATTCTATTGTAAAGGGAATGCTTCAGCATTCAAGAGCAGGCACAGGACAAAAAGAACTTACAGATATCAATGCACTTGCTGATGAATATCTGCGGTTAAGCTATCATGGATTTCGTGCAAAAGATAAATTCCTGCCTACCGGGCAGGCAGGATTCAATACAACTATACAAACAGATTTTGATGAGACTATCCGAAAAATAAATATTATACCCCAGGATATTGGAAGGGTTCTGCTCAACTTATATAACAATGCATTTTATGCGGTATCGGAAAAGAAGAAGCAGGAACCGAAAAACCTGCCTGCCGGACAGGCAGGTTATGAGCCCACAGTTTCAGTAAGTACAAAAAAGATTGATAACAGGATAACCATTACTGTTAAAGATAATGGCAATGGCATACAACAGAAAGTGATTGATAAGATATTTCAGCCATTCTTTACAACCAAGCCAACAGGACAAGGAACAGGGTTGGGCTTATCATTAAGCTATGATATTATTAAAGCACATGGAGGTGAAATAAAAGTAGAAACGAAAGAAGGTGAAGGAACAGAATTCATGATTCAAATACCGACATAAAATTTTACATTTTATTACATATTAGATGGATGCCTTGAACAACCATCCACTATTTAATCATTCACTCTTTGATATTCTGTTTTTAATTCCAAAGTAATTCGCGCGAAAATAGTTAGATGTTCGAATCGCGCCCCACCCGGTACCGAATAATTCTTTAAGCCTTGAAGGTGTTGACTTTTAGGGCTTTTTTATTTAACGGATGCCTGAATGATATCAATTAAATCAACAAGATCTTCGGAAGTCGTTAACGGATTCATTATTGAAACACGCAGGTAAAATTCCCCGTTGATAACCGTGCTTACTATATAAAACCGTCCATCTTCGAGCAGGTATTTCAATATCTGCTGATTGGTGTTATCCGGATTTTCACCATCCGGGTATCTGAAGCAAACTATATTGCTTTGAGGTTCATAAGCGAGTTCAAACCTTTCATTGGATTTTATCAGCTCTGCAAATTCTATGGCAAGGCCAAATAATGTTTCCACATTTTGCATAAATATGTCATCTCCATACATGCGCATGATAGAATATATAGCCAATACATTCATATGCTTGGTACATTCAATAGTGCGCTTGCCCGAATGATACCATTCTTCAGTATCCTGGTCTGCAAAAAGATACTTCGCCTGCTGAAGAAATGTTTTATAAGCATCTGCCCGCCGTTTAAAAATTATTGCGGTCGACAATGCCGGGCATAACATCATTTTATGAAAATCGATAATTACCGAATCAGCTTTTTCAATGCCTTCAATCAAATGTTTAAATTTGGGTGAGTAGACTACAGCCGCACCGTGAGCACCATCAACATGAAACCATATGTTATGCTTTTTTGCGAAGGCGGCAATGCTTTCGAGGTTATCATAGGAGCCTGTTGATGTTGAGCATGCGCTGCCAACTATGCAAAAGACTTTTTTGCCTTCTGCTGTGGCAATTTCAAGGTATTTTTCCAGCAAGCTGGTATCCATTTGAAATTTTTCATTAGCCGGAATTTTAATGATACCCTCTGTGCCCAAACCCATAATACGTACAGCACGGTCTATACTATAATGCGCCTCCTCCGATACCATAACGGCCAGCTTTTCATCACTGCCGCAACCTGCACTCCATACATCTGTTGAAAATGCTCTTGCGGCAAGCAGGGCAGTCAGGTTCCCCAATGATCCGCCCGAAGTAATAAGGCCTGAAGCGTTTTTATCATATCCTAATTTTTGAGCCAGGTTTTCTGTTACGATTTTTTCCAGAACATTACTTGTCATTCCCATTTCATAAACAGCCGATCCGTTATTTAAAAAGCTGCTTAACATTGAAAAGAGTATCCCAATGGGTACGGGAGGAGATACCTGGTGCCCCATGGCTCTGCTGCTGTGGAGATGGATCGATCTGTCCAATATATTTTTTACAAGATGATGCGGAGTTGTTATTAATGGACTATCAAAATCATTTTGCCAGAATTGCAGCTGCCTGCCGTGATCTTCCCACCGGATTGTAAGTGGATCTTCAGACGATTGAATATCCTGGAGGTAATTAGCAAGCATATCAATTAACTGGTGTCCGTTAGTACGAAAATCATTTGCTGAATAAGCTTTTTTTAAAACGTCTCCCATTTTATAGGTTTAAAAATAAATTACTAAAAACCAATACTGTGTGTTGAATTAAAATGTTCAAAAGAGCTTTAAAATTAACGAACTATTTATTGGGTTCCTGTATTTAAATATTTATTGGGCAATCTTATAATGATGGCATTAATATTTTGATAACCCTGAAGGGAGAATTCTACATGAATGTTTAATTCATTATACTTTAGTTGAACCACATAGGGTCATAGGCACATAAAAATACATACATAGGCAATACTATGTGAAACCTATGTGCCTCATGTGACTATGTGGTAAAAAAAAAAGGGGATCTTTATTTTTTCGGCTATATACTTTTCATTTTCTAAAAAGTATCTGGTTAACTCATTAACCTAAAGAATCAGTAATTAGTTTCAGGAAGGGGAGGGGAAAATTAAAGGAAATTGCATTGAAACAAACGAATTTATCTTCGGATAAGCCGGCCCCAAGTCTATTAATCGTTCCTTAGACAGCGGGCAATGGGTCCACTTAAAGTTTTCATCAACGGTTCTGTCTATATCAAACCAATAATAAATTATTTTATCCTCCAGTCTTTCATTTAGCTTGAGTAACGCATTTACCATATCCCAATTAACCGGATCTTTCAACTGGTAAATACTATCATCATCCCATTGAAATAAATTTTTATTCTTTGTTGCATATTTGTTGCGCCATTTTTTAAAATCAATTTCCTCAGCCAATGCTTCATACAATTCAGCATTTCTGAAAATGGGCTCTTCAGTCATTACATCCCATATGATTCTATACTCACCAGGCATACACATTATCTTATAAATTCTTTTATTTTTAAAATCAATCATTTCTAAAAATATACTTTAAAACTGCTTGATTCTTTTAAGATTTTGCGCGCCCTGCCTCTCTCTAATTTTGAAATATTCTGAGCCGTAGAAATATTTCATGAATGCCTGGTAGTATAGCAATCATAATTATTAATAATCATCTTGCGGAAACCGGGTTCTTTCAACTCCGTTAATCTCAAAGATAAAACCGGGACTGTCAGAAAATTCAAGCTTCATATGAATGCTGTCGACAATATTGCCCGACCGGGAATGACCCATCTTGGGGAAAATTTTGCCTTCAGTTAAATGTACTGTTTCCGGGAAGGCGGTGCTTCCGGGAGTAAAATATTCGTTTGAGGCTAACGGCGCTGAAGTAAAGGTGAGGCTGGTGTAATCAACGGCCGCCTGGATCTTAAAACCATATGTTGTTTTATTATCATCGACCCATATATTATTATCGTTGGCAGATGTGTTGTACGTTAGTATCCTCTGGTGGCCAAGGCCGTAATAATCGGCTATCCCCACCGAGTCCAGTGTAGCCCACCATTCATTGGCAACCTTTACAGCGGAAGTCGCGCCGGCTTCCCTGGTTTTCTGGCATGAAGTCAAAACCAACATGCCTAAGCTTACTATTAAGATTATTTTTTTCATATTTGTTGACTTAGATTGTTATTATAGTTTTTGCCATGTTTTATCCCGTACTAAAGCCCCCCCCGGAAAATCGAGCCGCACAATTTCCCATGAAATTAAACCTGCCACATAAGTCCCGGGGCCAGTTGTTTGAGTACGGCCCACACCTGGAATGGTTTGTAATGGAACTATTGCAGTAGCTCCATCCGCACTAATAAAGTAGGCGGGGATTATTGCGGTGCTTCCATTGCCCCAACAGTTGGTTGTAAAATATACTCCCGGGGCAACTTTAGTGATTGTCGCGTTAGGTGTGCCTCCTGTTGTCATATATTCTCCGGAAAGATCAACACCTGGAACTTCTGCAGAAGGAATTACAACGACCGTCCTGCTGGCAGTTGCGCTAAAACCATCTACATTAGTAGCGGTATATGTTAACGTATAAAGCCCTACTGTATTTATATCAATTGTGCCGGTCGTTATCACCGGTATATCTGCACCTCCTGCGGAAGCTTTAATTCCCGGATCAGTAAATGCGGAACCCTGTACTAATGACACAATATCGCTACCGGTAAGAGTAAAGGTGGGATAATAAGTAACTTTTGATGTTCCAACTTTATCATGGGTACTAATGATTGGATCTTTTGAACACGAGGAGATCATGGCAACAAAAGCTATCAATATAAATGATGAATATCTTTTTTTCATTGTAATTATTTTTATTTTAGATTTTATAGTCCCCACCAAACAGGAGTAGTTATGGGAACCTCCGCGGGGGTGTTAGGATTGGTAGATCTCTCAATGTCGGGAAATACAATTCTTTTAGGGTACTGCCCTGCCGGTAATACTGAATTTTTGGAAACCACGAATTCACCAGGCACATAGGCAGGATTTGTAGAATAGACGGGGCTGCTTTTAGGAAGGCCTGTCCTGTTTCTTTCCAGCCACCCTTCAATGAAATGCACTCCGTAGGCAAAGGATGCCCATTTTTGAACAATAATAGCTTCTAAATTTTCTGCGTTTGTCCCTAACGGATATGCATACTCGCCGCCGGGAGCGATAAATGGAGCCCCATCTTCGCCCAGGTTGGAAAATGCAGCCAGTACCCCATTATCATATAGCGCTTTGGCACCGTCACCCGCAAAATAACGTACTCTTACCTCGGCCTGGTAGAAATAAGATTCGGCTGCGGAAAGGAACATGACAGGATCTGTGGGGCTTTCACTAAATACCGTAGCACCTAAACCCGCCGGAGATGTATTTAAAAAATCTCCCTGGTCAAGCCCTGTTGCACCGGGTGCGAAATAATCATCGGCTCTTGGATCGTTATGTACCTGTAAGAAACTTAAAAAAGTATTGCTGGCTACCAGGTTGGTGGCAGAATTTAACTGGCGGATATTTTGCTCATACAGCGGATTGGATTCGCTGGCTGCATCGATAAAACCCGTAACCTGTGCATCTACACTAAGGAACTGTGCGTGTCTTGCATACAAAGCTTCAATTCCAGCCTGCGCTTCCGCAGGCTTTGCATTGATCATCCTGAGATAAAGCTTTAATTCAAGTGTATTGGCAAATTGTTTCCATTTGTCAATATCGCCACCGAAAATAATATCTACGTTTCCTTCATTTGTGGCCCTTAGATCTATGGCCGTTTTTGCACTAAAATCTTTACCCAACGCTGCATCAATACTGTCAAGCAATGCCTTATAAATCGTATAGCCATCATCAAACTTTGGAGTAAGTTTTCCGGTCCCCTTCAGGGCTTCAGTATAAGGGATCTGGTCATAGAGATCTACCAATAAAGCTGTGGCATATCCTTTTATTACATTTCCCATCAGGTAGAAATTCCAGTCTTCAGATGACCTGGCTTTATCAATAACAAATTGCAGGTTTTTTAAGCCATACGAAAATAAAGTTGTGTACTGGGCATTGAGGTCTGTTGTCTTTATATCATACTGGTCAATAGGTTTATATTGATTGGAAGCTACAGCCTGGGTAACATATTCACCCAGGATTCCACCTACCAGTGCCAGGTCGCCTCCCTCGATCCCCGCTACTGCCATCACTGATACCGGGAAGACGATCTTTGGGGTACCTACATCCAGCGAAGGATTATTAGGGCTATGATTTATATCAAATGTTTTTTTGCAACCTGCACCTGCAATAATTGCGCATACAATAATTGCAGTGATAATTTTTTTATTTTTAAATACGTTCATTTTCATAATAATTATTTTTAAAAATTCGCTTTAAGTGAAACGCCATATTGTTTGGAAACCGGGGCAGTTTCAAACTCGCCAAGCTGGCTGGTAAGATCATTGCCAAAATTTGAAGCTTCGGGATCTATATACACATTGGATTTCGGGGTCCACAGCAATAAATTTCTTGCATAAACAGTTAATGATAAATTATGCACTTTGATCTTTGATGAGATTTTTTCACTCAACATGTATGATAAAGAAACATCCCTTAATTTCAAAAATGACCTGTCAATAATATTCTCTCCAAATCCTAATGCAGGATTGCTGCCTTCCGAATAAAAATCCTGGAGGTTATTTTCGGTAATTGGTGTGGTATTCGGTAAATAGATGGGTTTACCCCCGGCATCAACTCCATTTTGAACTACAGAGTTTGGATAGATGAACGGCCGGCGGTCATTGTAAGTGGTCTGTATGGAACTACCTGTAAATGCAAGCTGGTCTGAGGTTTTGCTATAGAATACGCCTCCCTTCCTGTAATCCAATGAAAAATTTATTTGCCATTCTTTAAATCTTAAAGTATTTGAAAATCCCATGGAGTAATCGTTTTCTGCATTTCCGAAATATGTCCTGTTGGCAGATGGTATGGGTTTACCCGATGAAGGGCTTACAATTACCTTTCCATCAGGAGTTAATTGCGGCCCGAAAGCATAAATTCCTGTGGCGGTTTTACCTGGAACCGCAGCTAACTCTACACCTCCAATCACCTGGAAAATAGAAGCCTTTGTAAGGCCGTTTGTTAAACGCTCGACTTTGTTCCAGTCCTTTGCATAATTATAGTTGAAAGACCATGTTACATTTTTTGACGAAACGGGTTTTACATCAAAAGAGATTTCAACTCCCTTGTTACTTACCAGCCCAAGGTTCTCCGCTAATGCAGTGTAACCAGAACCGGGGGAGATAGGCACATTCAATATCTGTCCATCAGTTTTCTTATCATATACTGATACGTCCAATCCAATCCTGTTTTTAAGGAATCTCATTTCCATTCCTAACTCTGCTTCGGTTGTAATTACCGGTTTCAGGTTCGGATTAGTCAGGATATTTTGAATCCTGAATGAGCTGATACCATTAAAGGGAAAATCGATTGAGCCAAATGGTATAGGAATGCTTCCGGCTATCAACACAGGGTATATAGAATATACTGGTGCGCTGGTACCTGTTTTGCCATACCCTCCCCTGAATTTCAAATAAGAAATGGGAGAGCTTTTCAGATCAAAAGTATTGGAAGCCACCCACGACATATTGCCACCGGGATAAAAGAAATGATCATTATCAATAGGTAAAGTTGAGGACCAGTCATTACGTGCGTTGAGCGTAAGATATAACTGGTTCTTAAATCCTAATGTGGCCTGCGCATAAGTTCCCAGCAATCTTTGGCGTGTAGTTGCATCGCCTGTAGTAGGCTGCTTTGTTGAATTAGAAAGATTGTAAAACCCCGGGATCAGTAAATCGGTAATTGCCCCGAACGTTGACTTGGTATCCTGCTGGTTATAGTTAACCCCGGCAAGAGCGTCAAGGCTAAAACTATTGCTGATGTCTTTGGTATATTTTAAGATAAGATCCCCATTGATACTACCTGAATAATTATTGGCTTCGGCAACAGAACCAACATCCGGTTTTCTTGACTGGCCCTCGGTGTTTGCACCACCGGTCCAGCTACCGGGAGTAGGCGCGTTTACTGCATTGTATGAGAAATTACGTGAGTTCTCCACATCGCCGCCTACCCGGAGTTGTGCTATCAGTGAAGGTGCAAGCTGGTAGCTCATATCAAGGTTTCCAAAAAACCTGTCTGATGACTGGGTATTACTGTTGTTGTGCAAACCATAATACGGATTTTCTGCGTAAGGAGTAAAGTAACCGTTTACATCAAAAAACTTATTGGTATAATCCCTGAAATCCTTTATTGGAAGATCCACAGGTATCTGCAAAATATCCTGGAAAATAGTAGATCCTGAAGTGCTTCCCTGTCCGGTTGCAGGCTGGTTCACTTTTTTATTTACATAATTAAAAGAAGTATTTATAGTAAAGTTTTTAAACTTGTTATTGGTCCTTAATGATAATGTATTACGTCCGAGGTAGTCAGCTTTTGTTGGTATTACACCATCACTTTCTACATTACCATATGAAAAATAAAAAGTAGACTTGTCGTTACCACCGGAAACTGCTATGGTATTATTTAATTCAAGGCCGGTTGTATAAAAATTGCGGATATTATCATTAATAAATGAAAAAGGTTTTATTAGCTGCGAATTATCTTCAACGGAACCCCATGGCCTTACTACTCCGTCCAATCTTGGGCCCCAGCTTCCATTTTCACCCGGTATAAATGTTGCGTTCCAACCCTGTCCAAACTGGTTTTCCAAAGTGGGCAATTTACCTACTCTGCTGAAGTTTGCCGAGCCTGCAAAATCTATATTTATTTTTCCTGACTTGCCTCTTTTGGTAGTAATCATAATGGCTCCGTTCCTTGCTGCTGAGCCATAGAGTGAAGAAGCAGCTGTACCTTTTAATATCGTTATACTTTCGATATCATTTGGGTTGATATCATTGGCACCGTTACCGAAATCATTCTGTCCGCTTAAGCCTACATTACCTACATTCGCGGACCCGGATATAGGATTGTTTCCTGCGCCCGGCCTGGCATCTGATAGCGGAACTCCATCTATTACATATAATGGCTGGTTACCTCCCGATGCAAGTACACCATAACCTCTCATAATTATTTTTGTAGACGAGCCCGGGCCCCCTGTGTTTGATATTTCAGCTCCGGCAATTTTACCCGCCAGCCCATCAAATGCATTTACATTGGCAGTACGGGTAATAGCCTCGCTGTTAAATGTGGTGGTCGAGTAACCAACTTTTGCTTTTTTACTTGTTTGCCCAAGAGCAGTAACAACAACTTCTTCCATAACGTTTGAAGAAGGCCTTAAAGTAATGGATACATTAGTTTGATTACCCACTTTCAATTCGCTTTTTCCAAAGCTTTGGGCAGTGATGATTAATACATCGCCTGGTTTTGCGTTGATGGAAAACTCTCCGGCAGAATTAGCGGGAATACCTTTGGAAGTTCCCTTAATAATAATTGATGCTCCTACAATGGGATCACCTTTGCCATCGGTTACGCTACCTGTTATTACATGTTGCTGAGCTTGTATTGAGACAGCAAGGATAACTCCAAAGAAAATTAATAAACATTTTTTCATAACAAAGTTTTTAGTCAATTCAAGACAAACAAATTGCTAAAATTTGTGCAGGATGAAAAGGGTTTTATACTGAGTCGTTAATTATTTTTACAGATTCAATGTAAAGTCATACATGAAGCCGTTTAGAGAAATGCAGTGCATTTGTTAAATTAATCAGATAGGATACTTCCAGATTCATTTCTTCATTTAAAATGAGATTTTAAAGGATGTTATACGAACAAGATTGGTATGAAAAGGGCTATTGAATAAATAGGTCACGCTTATTTATCGAGTGATCCTGATCTTTATTATTTCTTAAAACAATTATTCACTGTAAGAAATTGCGTCTAACCGGGACGTTATGCAAGGTCTCATTAATTACGATTTTTGAGCTTTGAAGATCCTATCGTAACAGTGAAATTCCCTTTACTATTTGGAAACTGCCAAGTCACTTTCAGGGATTTAAGCAGTGAAGACATCCATCGTAACAGTGAAAGTTCCTTTGCAATTTGGGGGCTGCCAAGTCCCCTTCAGGGGATTTAGGGGTTGATTTAGACGTCAACCGTTAGAAAAAAAAGAATAACCGATAGGAAAGTACACATTTATAAAACTGTTATTGTTTTTACATTGCGTATTCTCTACATAATAAGTTTAGAAGAACTCTTAGTAATAATGCGAAAAATATGATGAATGTAATAATAATTGAAGATGAATTACCTGCCCAGATAACATTGAGCAATATGCTGGAAAAATCTGCATTTCATGTTAATGTGCAGGCCATATTAGGATCAGTAAAAGAAGGCATCAGGTATTTCTCAGAAAACCGTACTCCTGACATTATTTTCAGTGATATTCAACTAACAGATGGTTTATCATTTGAAATTTTTAATACCACTTCAATTAGTGTTCCTGTAGTTTTTATTTCGGGCTATGACAAATACCTGGTTGATGCACTGGGATTTAATGGAATAGATTATTTACTTAAACCGGTTGATAGAACTGACCTTGACAAATCCTTATTAAAATATAGTATGTTACAAAAACATTTTTTATCCAATCCCCTGACTTTTCAAAAACTTGCCGAATACATTTCTGAAAAAAAGAAATCAAGGATAATTGTAAAAAGAGGCATTGAAAATGTAATAATGAAAATAGATGAAATAGCTGCTTTTTATTCGGAAAACAGGCTCGTATATGCTATTGATAAATCAGGTAAAAAATTTCTTACTGATAAAAACCTCGGAGAATTGGAAGAGAAACTTGACCAATCTATATTTTATAGAGCCAACCGGCAATATATTGTGAATATTAATTTCATCAGGGGGTACAAAAGTTTTGATAAAGTAAAATTAAAAGTAGAGCTCACTTTACCTGAAACAAATCACAGTATGATCGTAAGCCAGGAAGCTGCACCACACTTTCGCAAATGGGTGGCGGGAATTTAATAGCTGGTTGAAAGTAGGGCCTGTATCAGGGGGATGTGGTAATATGGCGTGCCTGCAAGCAAGGAAATGTTGAAGGTATAGGGCTGCATGCAAAAAGGAAATAATATTTAGTTATTTCCTTTTTGCATAATTTAATATTATTGATAATTTATTTTATCGTATCTCCAACTTTTAAGACATGTATCATAATATAAGAAGTTTAAGTTATTAATGATGATTTAAGAACGCCCTGAATAAGTTTATCATGTATTCCGGGATTCCATTCTTCCGCTAAATTAGTGAAGTTTATCCATATTTTGTCGTTATCTTTTTTTACCCGGTGGCTTTCTATAAAAAAATAATAGTCAATATAATAACTTTCAAATATCAACCTGTAAAACTCTCTCATAAAATGCTTATCTATTAATTCTTTATATACACCTATGGCAAGTGTTTCAAACGAATTTAACAAGCCCTTAAAACATTCCTTATATTCAAGTTGCTCAGGTTCGGTTATAAATATAAAGAAATCATCAACAGTTCTTACAGCATTAGATGCTATAAATTTATTTTCAAATTGAATACTGATTTTCTGATAGTCTTTCAAAGGCGTTTTGTACCATTCAGTCGCAGTATTATATGTTAACAATTCTTTTGCCGCTTTATAATCCTGTTTTACTTTCGAAGCAGAGAATTCATAATTTAATGCTGTAAAAAATAATGTAATCACAATGAAAAATCCTGTGCAAACCTGTGCTGCATCCTTAAAACCCCAATGCCTGTATATGCGCAGATAAAATCCCAAGCCCATTATTAAAATCATAATGACGATGCTTATCAGGTAGCGGTAATTAAAAACACCTTTGACAAATCGTTGCAGTTTATGTTTGGTATCGGCCATTATTGATCTTGGAAATAAAGAGTAAAAATACCAGGATAACAAATACTAAAGAAATTGCCCACGAATTAAAAGACTATTCATTCAGCAATATAAATATAAGCGATGAAAATTTTATTTTTAATGGGATATTGGAGGAAAGCAAAATTTGAGGGCACTGCATACATTTTTGGCTAAACGATTCTGAAGGCTTCCGCTATCAACTCAGTTGTCATTACCTGCCCTGCTTCCAGGTGAAACTATTCTCCTTTGGTAATCGCTTCTTAGGGTTTTTGAGTGTAACAGGATGTCCAGGGCTCTAACGCAATCGCGTAGCAGTTCTCCCAGCCGGCAACCATTCCAGGCAAACCGGTGATTTTATATTTTCAAACAAATATTCAGGTGTGATCGTTCCGGTGCCCTTGTGAACTTTAAAAATTGCAACAGAATCAGAATCCTGGTTGGCCGCAAGCAGCCAGTTACCGGTAGGATCGAGATTGATATCACGTGGCGTTTTGCCCATCGTTTTCTGCCGCCCGATAATTTCAATAGTTTCACCCGCACTGTCAAATCTCAAAACAGCAATGGAATTATCTCCTCTTTCTGAGATATAAATAAACTTTCCATCGGTTGATATCCTGATTGCCGCTGCACCGGGCACGGCTTTGAATTCCTTTGGTAAAGTTTGGCATGTGTGGCTGGGGGTTTCAGGCCCCCTCTTCTCCGGAGATGGGTTGGGGTGAGGTTAAGCCAGGCAAGGGTTTAAGTCATTTAGCCGGACAACAAAGAAAGTAAATAATTAGTCCACAAATCTATTGATGATGAAAATAATTCAGAGCAGCCTTTTTTTAAAATAAAAAATTAGATATTTTGTTCGCAAAATGAATAGCTATGTCAACAAATTAGGATAAGGAATAAATAATATGAAATTAGGGTATGAATTGCTTCAACTTTCTAATCCGATAGCTATCGGATCCTTATTTTTTATTTCTTTTGTATAGTTCAAAAAATTTCAAACTACCATGAGCATAGTCTTACTGTTGGTATTCAATTCAATCTTATTTCTTATCAGCAATGGTGTGATCGCCCAGCCTGAACCGAAAACAAATTTGGTTTATGTCGACAAACAAGGCGTGCTCAGGTGGACAAAAAATAATTCCGAAGCTTCCTTCTTTGGTGTCAATTATACCGTTCCGTTCGCTTATTCTTACCGCGCCCATAAAGCATTGAATCTTGATTTGGAAAAAGCCATTCAGCAGGATGTTTATCATTTGGCGCGGCTTGGCCTCGATGCCTTTCGGGTGCATGTTTGGGATACGGAAATATCCGATACATTGGGAAATCTTTTAGAAAACGACCACTTGCGGTTGTTTGATTTTTTATTATCAGAATTAAAAAAGAGAAATATTAAAATTATAATAACGCCAATTGCTTTTTGGGGTAACGGGTATCCCGAAAGAGATGAGATGACGCCGGGGTTTTCAAGAAAATATGGTAAAGGCGGCGCAACTTCAAACGATATAGCAATTGTAGCGCAGGAGAACTACCTGCACCAATTCTTCAAACATGTAAATTCATATACGAAACTAAAGTACGTTAATGATCCTGATGTGATCGCTGTTGAATTAAACAATGAGCCAAGCCATAGCGGTCCAAAAAGCAGCGTTACAAATTACATAAACAGGCTGGCTGCTGCCGTCAGAAGCATGGGCTGGTCAAAGCCATTGTATTATAATATCAGTCAATCGCCTTTTTACGCTGATGCAGTCGCCAAAGCGGCAATAGACGGAGTCAGCTTCCAATGGTACCCAACAGGATTGGTATTTAACCAGGAAGTAAAAGGAAATTTTTTGCCCAATGTAGACCATTACGCAATTCCTTACGATACCATTCCGGAATACAGGAATAAATCAAGAATGGTTTATGAATTTGATGCGGCTGATGTACTGCAGTCTTGTATGTACCCTGCCATTGCAAGAAGTTTCAGGGAAGCAGGTTTCCAATGGGCCACGCAATTTGCTTATGACCCTATGGCGCTGGCTTATGCCAATACTGAGTATCAAACGCATTATTTAAATCTTGCCTACACACCTTCCAAAGCAATAAGCATGCTTATCGCATCTGAAGCGTTTCATAAAGTACCGAGGTTAAAAAATTATGGGCGCTATCCCGCCGATAGCATATTTGATGTTTTCAGGGTAAGCTACAAGAATGATTTGAGTGAAATGAATACTGGTCAGAAATTCTATTACTCAAATACTACTCATACAAAACCAGTTAACAGTAATAAACTAATTGCTATTGCAGGTGTGGGAAGTTCGCCCGTCGTTCAGTATTATGGTTCCGGCGCCTATTTTTTAGATAAAATAGAAGAGGGCGTTTGGCGGCTGGAAGTAATGCCTGACGCTATTCACGTCAGGGACCCTTTCGAAAGGGCTTCGCCAAAAAAAGAAGTTACCCGCATTCAATGGCAAGCCAACCCAATGCAGATCACTTTGCCAGACCTTGGATCAGGGTTTACCATAAAAGGCCTGAATGAAGGGAATAATTATTCAGCTACCGGTTCTGCAGACAGTTTTCAAATTCAGCCGGGAACCTACCTGTTAACCCGGAAAGGAAAAAATATTTCTCCTGGTAAAAATCACATAGGGGTTATCGGCCTCAATGAATTTGTGGCACCGATGTCTTCATCAACAGAAATGTTTTTGCGGCATGAGCCTTTTGCAGAAGTTTCTGCAGGAAAGGCATTTACTATTCACGCAAAAGTTGTTGGTATTGATACCGGGAGAGTGTCATTACAGGTAGCCCGGTTAGGAGGCCCGGTAAGGACTATTCCCATGGCAATAACAACAGCTTCGGATTATGCAGCAGAAGTTCCCGCCGACCTGGTCATTCCCGGTCTGTTAAATTACAGGATCGTTCTTCAAAAGGGAAATGACTTTGCTGTTTTTCCCGGCAATATTAAAAGCAATCCCTTCGCCTGGGATAACTACAATAATGAAACATGGAAAACCTTTGTAGCTTCTGAAAACGGGAAATTAGAAATATTTAACCCGACCAATGACAGGACTGCCCTTATTTATCCCGGATTCAGAAGAAATTTTCAATCCGCATATACTACAGGAGAAAAACCAGGGCAATTAATACTAAGATTAGCCACCACCGCGCTTTCAGGTGATCATATAATGGGCTTCCAGTATTTTTTTGGAAATAAATTACAAGGAAGGATGTCAGAATCACGATCATTTAATAAATTGGTGATCAGGGCGCGGACTTCGGAAAAGCAGCCCGTGAAAGCAAAAGTTACTTTAACCAACAGGGATGCTATTTCTGTATCTTCTTTGATTACACTTACCGGCAGTTTCCGGGATATTGAAGTGCCTTTGAACAATCTTACTGCTGATTCCGCATTGCTGATGCCAGGGCCTTATCCCGGCTTTCAGCCATTAAAGTTTAAGGTAGCGGGGCCGGTGGCTGCGTTTAAATTATACGACATTGAAAAAATTGAAATAACTATAGGTTCAGATATACTATCAGCAGAATTTAATAAACCTTATAGCATGGAAGTAGAATCAATATGGTTTCAAAAAGAGTAAGAAATTAGCAATAAGCAATGGGAAATAAGAAAGTCTATGGGTGATAAAAAATTTGGTTTTGAGAATAGAAGATAAATATATCCTGATGTTTAATAAAAGTGGCCGGTGTCCACCGGCCACGGCAGAACCCGGCGGCTGATGCGCCCACCAACCACTGGATAGAGAGCTCTATAAAAATTTTTGTCAGTGAGAAAACTACGAAGAACATTTAATAGATTAGCGCTTGCAGTAATTCAGGCGTGTGATAAGCCCGGCGCCTTCATGTGCAAGCCCTTTCTCCTGGTCTTAAAAGTGCATCGTTAGAAATCATTACAAAAAAAATAGATACACCGGTTGAAACTATTGAAAGTTTAAAAAAATAAAAGTCTTTACAGGTTCAAAGGTGAGGGTCAGGGATTAACCTAAGGTTCAAGGTTTGAAGTGCTTTTTGTAAGTTAGTTCCTTCTCCTTTAGGAGAGGGGTTGGGGTGA
>JBDTZL010000099.1:0-48893 GCA_040005125.1 Ginsengibacter sp. | reverse complement strand
TGCTTGGCAAATATGTTTGTTTCCAGAATTACCGCGGTTCTGTTGGTGGCGATCTTGATGGGTACCTGGATAAATATTATTATGGCCGCAGAACAGCGGAATGTATGGTACCCAACTTCAGGAACATTCATACCAATGATATGGATTTTGTTGGTGGCTATATGGCGTTTACGGCCTGCCATCGTTCCGATCAAAATGCACAGGGCATGCCGGATCAAATTGGCGGAGATTATAAAGATGCTTTAACAGAAGCGGGCCCGTGGGGCATGTATATGTATATGCAGGGTGAAACGATACCCAAAGAAACCAATCATGTTGCGTTAAGTAAAGATAAAAAAGATGCATGGGGAATTCCTTTGCTGGTTACTGATGTTGATTATGATGAGAATGATGAAAAGCTGTTAAAAGATTTTCTTACGCAAGGCAGTGAAATGCTTGATGCCTGCGGCATTAAAAATATCTGGCATTCTGATAATCATTGGGCGCCGGGAAGAGATATACATGAAATGGGTGGGTGCAGGATGGGTAAAGATCCAAAAACATCTTTGCTGAATGGATGGAACCAGTTTCATAATTGTAAAAATGTTTTTGTAACAGATGGCGCCTGTATGACAAGTACCGCCAATCAAAGCCCTTCTATTTTATACATGGCATTAACAGCAAGGGCAGCCAATTATGCAGTAGATGAATTGAAGAAAGGAAATTTGTAATTCAAAATGAGAACGAATATTTCCCGGCCAGGTATGTTTAAAACATCAACGCTTTCAGGTAATGCAAAGGGCAGTGAGTAAAGGATATTTGTTCCATCGGAACATTTGGTAGGTAGAAGATGATGAGAAAGCAGGTAACGTTCCATCGGAACGTTTGGAGCTTTTTTTGGTATAGCACGACGCGTTCCGATGGAACGCTTTCTAAACTGAACTTAGTCCTACCCATCAAATGTTCCGATGGAACAGGAAATGCTAATAAGATTTGTGCAATATTATATTAGCAGTGATTAATGATTTATTTTCTTATCCATCTTTCTGTTAACCTATTATTTAATATGCCGCAAAAATTGTGTCAGTTTAATTTAAAGCTGATCATAAAATTCAGATGCTTCTTTTTAATCTTTTTAAAATTTTATATGCAAAGAATTCACTTCGTTTTACGTTTGTTTCTTGTAATCTTTGGAACGACGGCATTTTTTTCATCCATCAGCCAAAAGAAAACTATTGATCAAAAAGTAGATTCAGTTTTAAAACTGATGACACTCGATGAGAAGGTTGGACAGATGAATCAATACAACGGAGATTTTGACGCCACGGGCCCTATTACTCCTGATGGTGATAAACAAAATCAAATAAGAAAAGGAATGCTTGGTTCCATGCTCAATGTTACCGGTGTTGAACATACACGGCAATTGCAGGAAATAGCCATGCAATCAAGACTAAAAATTCCTTTGTTGTTTGGGCAGGATATTATTCATGGATACCGCACTACATTTCCTGTTCCATTGGCAGAAGCGGCAAGCTGGGATATGGAGGCCATACAATTATCGGCGCGGATAGCCGCAACCGAGGCGGCCGCAAGCGGAGTTCACTGGACGTTTGCTCCTATGGTAGATATTGCGCGGGATCCGCGCTGGGGCAGGGTAATGGAAGGTGCCGGAGAAGATACTTACCTGGGTTCAATGATTGCAAAAGCGAGGGTAAAGGGCTTCCAGGGAAAAGGCCTCGGAAATGTTGATGCATTAATGGCTTGCGCAAAACATTATGCAGCTTACGGTGCAGCAATAGGAGGGCGTGATTACAATGCTGTTGATATGAGCCTGCAAACTTTATGGGAAATTTACCTTCCACCTTTTAAAGCTGCCGCAGATGCGGGCGCCGCAACTTTTATGAATTCTTTCAATACGCTCAATGGAACGCCGGCAACAGGGAGTAAATATTTGCAAAGAGATATATTAAAGGAGAAATGGAACTTCAAAGGTTTTATCGTGAGCGACTGGAATTCGATTGGTGAAATGATACCTCATGGTTTTGCAAAAGATAATTATGAGGCATCCTTTGAAGCCGTTACTGCCGGCAATGATATGGATATGGAAAGCCGCAGCTATATTAATAATTTATCAAAGCTCGTAAAGAATGGAAAAGTAAGTATACAGATGGTTGATGATGCCGTAAAAAGAATATTGAAGAAGAAATTTGAAATGGGTTTGTTTGATAACCCATTTAAATTTTGTAATAAAGAAAGAGAGCAGCAGCAATGGAATAATAGTGAAAACCTGCAGGCAGAAAAATTAATGGCAGAGAAAAGTATTGTTCTATTGAAAAATGATAACCGGCTATTACCCTTATCAAAACAAATAAAAAACATTGCGCTGATCGGGCCCTTCATAAAAGGGATACGGGATAACCTTGGTTTCTGGAGCTATACATGGCCCGATGATACTGCAAGAATTGTTTCTGCGTGGCAGGGAATAAAAGATAAAACTGGTAGCAATGTAAACCTCTTGTATGCAAAGGGCTGCAATATAAATGATACATCGCATGCAGGTTTCAGCGAAGCAATAGAAACAGCAATGAAGGCTGAGTTTGTAATTATAAATGTTGGTGAAGCGGCAAATTGGAGCGGTGAGGCGAAGAGCCGCAGCAATATTCACTTGCCTGGCGTACAGGAAGAACTGATCAAAGCAATTTATGCGACGGGAAAACCTGTTGTTGTGATGGTCAATGCCGGGAGACCGCTAATTTTTAACTGGACTGCAGATCATGTTCCTGCTATTTTATATACCTGGTGGCTGGGTACCGAAGCAGGTAGTGCTATTGCCGATGTACTGTTTGGTGATTATAATCCCTCAGCAAAGTTGCCAATGAGTTTTCCAAGAGATGAAGGACAAATTCCTATCTACTATAATCATCTCAATACCGGGCGGCCTGCAAAAAGTGATAGTGATTTGAATTATGTATCTGCCTATATTGATCTGCCTAACAACCCGAAGTTTCCATTTGGTTATGGATTAAGTTATGCGACTTTTTCTTACAGCGATATTAAATTAAGCACTTCATCATTTAAACCGGGACAAACTTTGACCGCTTCAATTGTGGTGACCAATACGGGTAAATATGATGGCATTGAAACTGTGCAATTATATACAAGAGATCTGGTCGGTTCGGTTGTAAGGCCTGTTAAGGAGTTAAAGGGATTTCGGCAGGTGTCCTTAAAAGCAGGAGAAAATAAAACAATAACTTTTAAGATCACGTCCAATGATCTTAAATTTTATAACAGCAAACTTGACTATAATTACGAGCCCGGTGATTTTAAAATTTTTATCGGAACCAATAGCCAGGATGTAAAAGAGGCATCTTTTACATTGGTAAAATAAGAATCCTTCTTCAAAGGAGATAGAGGGCATTTATCCTATTAATCATCTAAATCTGCTTAATCATAGTTCAGACAACTAATCATAGTTCAGGCAATTTAATCTTCTCTTAATGATTACGTAAGGTTTAGTTCACATTCAAAGCTTTACTTTGAAGTATTCCTTGTCCCTGTTTTCTTTAGATTAAGGTACTTATGTTTTGTTTACCATTAAATTCCACGTCATGAAAACAATCTCATATTTCTTTCAGAAGATTATTATCAGGGTTTTTCTCCGCCGTTTATCAGCATTTTACTCCCCGTTTAGGTTTTTCAAAGTGCAATTATAATGCAACAAAAAAGACGAAAGATTGAAATTCTTGTGTTGAGTGATGTGCATCTTGGCACTTATGGCTGTCATGCAAGGCAGTTGTTATCTTACCTGAAAACCATTAAGCCTAAAACAGTTGTTCTCAATGGAGATATCATTGATATCTGGCAGTTCAGCAAAAGATATTGGCCGAAAAGCCACATGAAAATCGTAAAACATGTAATGAACTGGATGAGCAAAGGTGTTAAAATTTATTATGTTACCGGTAACCATGATGAGATGCTCCGGAAATTTTGCGGATTTAAAATGGGCTCATTTCAAATTGTAAACAAGGTAGTTCTTCCAATGGCTGATAATAAAACCGCATGGTTTTTTCATGGAGATGTTTTTGATGTAACCATGCAACACTCAAAATGGCTCGCAAAGCTTGGCGCAATTGGCTACGATACTTTGATCCTCATAAATATGTTTTCGAATTTTATTTCTGAAAGAATATTTAAGAAGGGAAAATTATCTTTTTCGAAAAAAATAAAAAACAGTGTGAAGAGCGCAGTAAAATTCATCAACAATTTTGAAACTACTGCAGCAGATATTGGAATATCAAACAAATATGATTATGTAATCTGTGGTCATATTCATCATCCTGAAATGAAAGAGATAACGAATCAGCATGGTTCAATTATGTATTTAAATTCCGGCGATTGGATAGAAAACCTTACAGCTCTTGAATATAATGACGGTAAATGGATTATTTATAAATACGAGGAAGCTTATATGGAAAAAGAAATTACGGAAGAGGAGGAATCGGAACTCAGCAACAACCAGCTTTTTACCAACATGCTTGAGGAATTCAATATTACGAATGTGTCATGAAGATATTATATGCCATACAGGGTACAGGTAATGGCCACATAAGCAGGGCAAGAGATATTATTCCTTTGCTCCAAAAAAAAGGCGAGCTCGATATATTGGTAAGTGGCACAGAAGCGGATGTTGACCCAGGATTTCCTGTGAAATACAGACTGAAGGGAATGAGTTTTGTTTTTGGAAAGCATGGCGGTATTGATTTGATATCAACTTACAAAAAAGCTAAACTTAAGAGATTTTATAATGAAGTAAAAGATCTTCCGGTAGAAGATTACGATATAGTTATTAATGATTTTGAACCTGTGAGTGCGTGGGCATGCCGTCTCAATCACAAAGCTTGTATCGGGCTCAGCCACCAGGCGGCAGTATTAAATAAAAAAAGCCCTGCACCCGACGAAAGAGATATGATAGGTAAATCTATTCTTAAAAATTATGCACCCGTTACAGATAAATTTGGTTTTCATTTTAAAGCGTATGATAAAAAAATCTTTACCCCCGTAATCCGTGATGAAATAAGAAACGCTGATAATGAAAAGCGTCCGCATTATACTGTGTATTTGCCGGCTTATGATGATACGGGAATTATTAAAGTGCTTAAAGAAATTAAGAATATAGAGTGGCAGGTATTTTCAAAACATACCAAAAAATCTTACCAGGAAAAAAATATTTTTATCTGCCCGATCAATAATGATGCTTTTATAAAAAGCCTCGTAACGTGTACAGGAGTATTGTGTGGCGCGGGTTTTGAAACACCCGCGGAGGCGCTGTTCCTAAAAAAGAAATTGATGGTAATACCTATGAAAGGCCAATACGAACAACAATGCAATGCTGCTGCCCTCAAAAAAATGGGCATACCTGTTATAAAAAAGCTGAAAATATCGAAGGTTGAAAAAATAATTGACTGGGTGAAAAACGGGAAGATTGTCCCGGTTGATTATCCTGATATTACGCAGAAAGTAATAGATGACGTTTTTAAAAAACACACTGAAGATCCCCATCCTTTTGCAGTGCCACACACGGGTTCTTATCCTAAAAAGAAATTGCGCCAGGTAAGCCCTGGCAATATTCTCCATCAAATTACAGGTTAGTATGTTGTTGAGAAAAGAAGATTTTGGAAAAGATTTTCTATGGGGAGTGTCAACAGCCGCCTACCAGGTTGAAGGTAGTTGTGATGCGCATTCAAAAGGAAAATCCATCTGGGATGTTTTTGTAAAACGCAGGGGAAAGATTTTTCAAAATCATACTGGTGATATTGCATGTGATTTTTACAATCGTTATGCGAAAGACATCAGCCTGATGGCTGACCTTAATATTTCAAACTATCGTTTTTCAATAGCATGGAGCCGCATAATCCCCGCCGGCACAGGCAATATAAATCACGGCGGTATTGACTACTACAATCGTGTTATTGATTTTTGCCTGGAGCTTAATATCACTCCCTGGATTACATTGTACCATTGGGATCTTCCACAGGAGCTGCAGGATAAAGGCGGATGGGTAAACAGGAATGTCGTTGAGTGGTTTGGTGATTTTGTTGCATGCTGTATCAGATATTTTGGAGACAGGGTAACCAACTGGATCGTGATTAATGAGCCTATGGTCTTTACAGGCGCAGGATATTTTTTGGGTGTGCACGCGCCGGGCAAGAAAGGATTGAACAACTTTTTGGCCGCTACGCATCATGCCGCACTTTGCCAGGCACGGGGCGGAGCAATCATTAAATCATTACTGCCACAAAGTAATGTAGGTACCACTTTTTCGTGCTCGCATATTGAGCCTTACCGCAATGCTGAAAGGGATATTATTGCTGCAAAAAAAGTCGATGCTTTGCTAAACCGTCTTTTTATTGAGCCGCTTCTGGGTTTGGGATATCCTGTAGATAATTTGAAGATATTGCAACGCATTGAAAAATTTATAAGGTACGATGACGAAAAAAATCTTGCTTTCAAAATGGATTTTATTGGAGTGCAGAATTACACCAGGGAAATAGTGAGGCATACAACGTTCATGCCTTTTATGCAGGCTAAGATAATTAAGGCCAATAAAAGAAATGTTGAAACAACTTTAATGAACTGGGAAGTGTATCCCGAATCGATTTACAATATCTTAAAGAAATACAACAGCTATGACAATATACCGCCGCTTATGGTCACAGAAAATGGCGCGGCCTTTACTGATGTTTTGTGCAACGGTGAAGTTCATGATCCAAAAAGAACACAATATTTGAAAGACAATATTTTACAGGTGCTTCGTGCAAAAAAGGAAGGAGTGAATGTTACCGGGTATTTTGTGTGGACATTTCTTGACAATTTTGAATGGGCCGAAGGATATTATCCGCGGTTCGGCCTGGTGTATGTTGACTTTGCAACCCAAAAAAGAATCGTAAAATCTTCCGGTAACTGGTATGCTGATTTTTTAAAAAATATAACTATGGAAGCGGTGATTAATTTTAGCAAATCGGCTTAAATATTTTTCTTTGAAGCTCCGGTTTAAATCCTTTATATCATTCGTTGAATTGTCCAGTATGCAGCAATTAGCGCAATGATTGCCGATAAAGGATACACAACTCTTTTCTTATACCAGGGCATTTTCCCCAAAGGAATTATGAGGAGCAGAAAAACAAGTGAGATAACACTTATCTGCCCGATTTCCACACCCACGTTAAATGAAAAAATAGAAGTAAAAAATTGATTTCTCGGCAAGCCAATTTCGTTGAGTGCACTGGCAAAGCCCATTCCATGCACCAGGCCAAACATAAATACAATTGCAATACGCCATGCTTTTAATTCACTCACGAGGATATTTTCGATGGCTACAAACATGATAGATAAAGCAATTAACGGCTCCACAACTTGTGCCGGCAGTTTAATAATGCCTTTCATACTCAGCGCAAGAGTGATGGTGTGCGCGACAGTAAATGCCGTTGCCTGCCATAAAATGGTCTTAAATTTTGAATTCAGAAGGCATAAGCTTATAACAAATAAAATATGATCAAACCCATAAGGCACAATGTGGCTGATGCCCAATTTAAAATAATACCATACCACATCATTTACCGGAGCTTTTTCCAGGGCATAATTTATAGTATGCCCGAATGTACATATAGGTAAAGCAATTAAAATAAAAGCAATGAATCGTTTATAATTTATCCGGTTGGGATGTTCCATACAATTTTAAAGAGTTTTCAACATGTTCTCGCTCTCCATTTTCAACTCGGGATCAATATTAGGATTATTTTTCAATGCTTCAAGTAAAGTTGATTTTGCCAGGTCCTTTTGATTTGTCTTTGCATAAATAAGCCCGGCATCGCAAAGTAATACGGGATTTTTGCAATTAGTCTTAAGAGCTATCTTTAGATAGGGCAATGCTTTGTCATAGGCTTTCATTTTATAATAGACCCATGCAACGGTTTCATTCACATCAATATTGTCGGGCCTCCTGTTGTATTCTGTTAACGCGTGCTTCAGTGCATTTTCATTGTCATTTTGCAAGAGGTAAGCATAGGCCAATTCCCTGTCGGCATAATGTCCGATACTTTCATCCTGTTCGCCTTTTTTTCCATCATTGTTCATGCCAGCTATAATGGTTTGCAGAAGACTGTCAGCCCTTTTGGCATTCCCGCTCAACCTGTATAACCGTGATAATTCTTCCCGGATTGCATAATCATTTAATCCGGCTGCGGCCTGTTCATACAGGGATATTGCTTTTGAATAATCTTTGTTTGCCAATGCAATATGGCCCAGCCCTGCAGTTGCATAAGAAAACCCGGGTCGCTCGTCCAAAGCAATCATATAATGCATTTCAGCATTTTTCAAATCTCCTGTATTTTCGTATAGCCGTGCCAGTTGTATGCGTGTCCATTCAGTTGGTTCATCTCCGGCGCCTCCGGCGCTCACAGCCAGTTTCATAGCTTCAATAGCACCGGGGTAGTCTCCGTGAATTTCGCGCAGGTATGATATGCGGGAGTAGGAGCGGATGTCGGGGCGAATGGAATCCATCTTATCAGAATTTTCAACGGCAACTTTATAATTCCCCATTTCTACATTTCCATCTACCAGTATGCCATATATTAAAGCATTGTAGGGATTAATCTTTTGGGCTTTTTCTGCAATGGCCAGGCCGTCAGCAAAATGATGCTGCGACATGTAGAGCAAAGATTTTAAGGTTAGGGCTTCAAAGTTGTCAGGCTCGTTGTCCAGTACATTGTTGATATATTTCATAGCTGCAGCGTCGTAATATACATAGTTGCCGGTGATTCTTGCTTCCTGTATATATAAGCTGGATAAGGCTATGGCTGTTTTGGTATCGTTTGGATTGTATTGTAACTTATTAATAAGTTGTTGGGCGGTGCTTTTGGTTCCCTGCCATTCCACCGAAGTAGCCAGGGCGCCTTTTCTTTCGATAAGAGGATATGTTGCTTTTTTTAATTGCGACTGGCGTACGTTATAACGTATAACCACAAACGCAGACACTAAAAAAAAGAATGCTATGAGTAAAATGTAAATAAATTTCTTATTCATGATGTAATTGTTGTAAGGGAGAATCGGAGATTTGGAAAAATAAGCCCACAGCTTTCACTGCGGGCCTATTGTGAGATATAATTATTCTTTAACTACCGTTATTGTTTGTTTGCTGCCATTATCCTTACTTCCGGAAATAAAGTAAGAACCCTTGGCCATTCCATTTGCATTCCACTGTGTAGTATAAGTTCCAGCTTCTACTTTTTTGTTTACCAGTACTTTCACCGGTTTACCCAAGGCATCATACAACATGATACTAACCTGTGAGGGTACCTCTACATGATAACGTAATGTATTACTGTTACTAATAGGGTTAGGCGAAGTTGCCATTTCTAAACCGGGAGATGCGATACCCAGCGGTGCTATGGTTGCCGGGCCATTTTTGCTAACGGCGACGTTAGGCATGGGTGACGGTGTTGAGCAAACGCAATTGTGTGTGCCAGACCAGGGAGTTTGCACAAACGGGAAGCTTGTTTTAAATGTAGTATCATTTGCATTTACGCCTGTATTATAACTTACCACGTTTAAGAGGTCGGTCGTTACCGGGCTCTGTCCAGGCACAAAATCATCATACCACAAGCCGATCGCAGCCAGTACCACACCACCAACAGCCTGCAGTTCTATCCTGGTAACATCATCTTCCAGCCTTCTGCCGTTGGGGAAACCATCCATATTTGGAATGAACTCAAGGTTTGTATTAGTATTAAATCGTGGGTCGGTTAATCCTAAAACGGCGCTCCATACCAGTCCATCTGAATTAAAATCAGGAGAGGTACGATCAGTAACAGGCACTGCCATATTAAGGCGCAACATATCTCCTCCATTTGGTAGAAAATTATTGATGAAGGGCTTGCCGGAGGCTAATGGGTTTCCATTTTTACCTGTGGCCAGCTGGTAGGGGCTCAAATTGGGTACGCCCGTATTGAATATTGGCCATAGGTCTACAGAGCGGGGCGAGGCGGCGGCTGGAAGTAAAAGACTGCCAAATGCAGACTCACTCAAAGCGGTTCCGTTTAGCGCTGCTGTACCTTTCAATCCAAATAAACCATTTTGGCCATTCCCAAAACCAAATTGACCTAATGAATTTTTCTGTATTCTTAATTTAGAGAATGCAGGAACAGCTCCCCCGAATTGTGCGTCATCCATATACAACGCCAGTTCCGGATTGTAAAAGAATTTTCCAAAAGTGCTGAGCTTTGAAAGGTCTTCATAAGGTGTTAAACTATTCCAATAATCTTTGTAACCAATAGGAACAACGGCTTCGTTGGTTAATGGCATTCCGAGCCTTGAAACCTGTACCCAGCGACCAAAATTGGATTCGGTACCATTACCATTTAAAGTTCTTATCTGTTGCCTGCTTGCAGATGCCCATACACCAATAACATAATCAGGATCCAGGATATTTTTTGCTTTCCATAATGGTTTATGATTTTTCTGTAAAGTTGAAATGTCAACTTCAAGTGCTATCGTAGAAACGTTTTTGCATTTCAATGCATCTTCAGAATGAGTAGGTCCCTGGCGCGGTGCATCACCAAGGTCAAAAATGCCACCCAGGTCAACAAAGAAAGGATCATCCGCCGTTCCTGCAAAGACTTTTTCGCCTGTGCTGGTTTTTGCGATAGCCTTTTCAATAAGTGAATTATAGTCCGGTGCATTTAAGCCCACAGGAGAACTTATAGATCTTTCTCCTATATTATAAGGAGGCACAATTCCATTCCTGAGAATATCCCTGAATTGTCTGTGTTCCCAATCCCTGTCCTTGTCCCAGTTTGAATTTTTTAATAAATTACCACTGGACAAAACTCCCTCCCATTTCCTTCCGCCATCAGTACTTCTTTCTAAAGTGTAAGTAGTCTTTAGATTTTCTTTTCCCAGCCGGATATTGAAAAAAGTGGTGGGGTCTTCATTTGCTTTGTGGAAGGTAAAACGGTAAACAATGTCATCTCCGGTTGTGGACGCATCATTATCGATATGAATTTCATACCTGATGTTTTCTCCAAATGAATAATAATTGGGGCCGCCATTTGGCAATTGCCCCGGAATGTAATTAGCGATGATAACAATCTTGTTAGGATCTGTGGGGCTTTTAAAAGCATACAAATCTGTGTTGTCGGCCAATGGGTCATTGGCAATCATTGGTGCTTCGCGGTGACTTGAAGACATTAGCACCACTGAAAATACAGTTACTGCGGCAATTGCGGTAGCGATTTTCAGCTTACTAATGGTAGAGCTTTTTTTCATTTTTTAAAGTTTAATGTTAAGAAATCATGTGCAAAAGATTGCTCATAGAAAATGGGAATCATTCCTATGGGTGAGGTAATAGAAAAGAAAAATAGAGTACGGACCTCCGGCATACCGGATAGCAGTCAATGGTTAACATAGATATAGAGTTATTTAAACTTTAAGAGTTGAGAGATGTAAACTTTAAGAATCGAGAGATATAAGAGTTACGAGAGATTGCTTAACGCGGATTTAACAAAAACAAAAATAATAAAATTTATTATGTGAGATAATTTTTTAGATTTTTCTGACATTATTTCTATTGGTAAAAGTAATAAGAACATAGAAAACATAGATAGCGCATAAGACCTCTTTTTGCTAACGGTTTGAAGCATAAAAAAACCCCCGAAAAACGGAGGTTTTTTTTTAGTTTCCACAAGTATAAAGTTATTTGATAACCTTCTTAGAGAAACTTTGATTATCTGTTATTAATTTTACTATATATATCCCGGAAGGTGCATTACCCAGGTTTAATGGTATACTATAAGTTCCCTGCGAAATAGTTCCTTTATTAATGGTTTGAATAACTTTTCCTTCAATAGAAAAAATTTGAATCGCAACATTTGATGTTTTGGCAAGTTGTAATTGAATCCAGCTATTGGTCGTTACAGGATTACCAAAAATTGCCCAGTCAAAGTATTTGAAATCAAGCCGTATAACGGAAGAATAGCCAAAGTGCCCATCAATATCTTCCTGTTTCAGGCGGTAATAATTATACCCGCTCAACACTTTAATATCAGTATAGTTGTAATGATTTACAAGAGATAAATTACCCGCGCCGTTTACAAAACCCATACCTTTAAAAGTGCGGCCATCTGTACTTTTTTCTACTTCGAAGCCTTTATTATTGAGCTCAGTGGCGGTGCTCCACGAAAGCAGGGCCTGGTTATCAAGTAAAACCCCGTCAAAGTTAAGGAAGGTAACAGGCAGCACGACACCGGAAGCATTTAAAACAGCCAGTTTATAATTACCAAATTCGGTTGTTGAAAAAGGTTGTATCCTTATATAATAAGTTCCTGCCGCAAGCGTAGCTAAAACTAAAGAATCCCTGGTTGAGTCATATCCTTTAAATACCTCTTTCTGCCCTAGTAGTGTAGTGCCATCACTGCTATATAAAAATAAATTAAAATCAAGTGGATTGGTGCCATTACCACCATAGGTACTGTATACACCCGCTCTTAAAATTTGTAATACAAGCCGCAAAGGCCCGGTTGAAGCGGTAGTTACCTTATACCAGTCTGCGGTATCCCGCAAGTGGTTATAATAATAACCTACATGTCCTGTTACATTGCTGTTTATTGGCAGGTTAATAGCTGTAGCTGTGGCGCCATTCGGCTCTACATCGCTGATAACCGGCGTGAGAAAAAACGAATCAGAAATGGTATAATTTGCAAATTCTGCAGTACTGAAATTCCGCACTCTTATGTAGTAGGTTCCCGGAGCTAATCCGTCTGCAGTTATCAAATTTGTTGCCTTCCCATAACCATTAAATACTTCGGCGTGTCCCAATGGTGTTATGCCGTCATTATCAAAAAGATCCAGGTTAACATCCAATGGGTTGGTACCGTTGCCGGTATTTGTACTGTGAACACTTCCGCTATCAGTTTTAAGGTACACACGCAACAAGCCATCAGCAGTGGTGGTTACCTTATACCAGTCTGCAGTATCCCGCAGGTGGTTATAATAATAGCCAACGTGGCCGGTTTTACTGCCGTTTAGAGGTAAAACAATTGCACCGGCAATGGTACCGTTTGGCTCGACATCATTGGCGAGTGGAGTAGTAAACAGTGTATCAGAAATGGTATAATTAGCAAACTGTGCAGTACTGAAATTCTGCACTTTTATGTAATAGGTACCTGGAGCTAATCCGTCTGCAGTTATCAGGTTGGTTGCCTTCCCATAACCATTAAATACTTCAGCATGTCCGAGGTTTGTTGTGCCGTCGTTGTCATAAAGATCTAAATTAACATCCAATGGATTGGTACCGTTGCCGGTATTTGTGCTGTGAACACTTCCGCTATCAGTTTTGAGGTACACACGCAACAGGCCATCAGCAGTAGTAGTTACCTTATACCAGTCTGCAGTATCCCGCAGGTGGTTATAATAATAGCCAACGTGCCCCGTTTTGCTGCCGTTTTGAGGTAAAACGACTGCACCAGCTATATTGCCATTCGGCTCTACATCATTAGCAAGCGGAGTGGTAAACAGTGTATCGGAAATGGTATAATTTGCAAACTGTGCAGTACTGAAATTCTGCACTTTTATATAATAAGTACCCGGAGCCAATCCGTCTGCAGTGATCAGGTTTGTTGCCTTCCCATAACCATTAAATACTTCAGCATGTCCGAGGTTTGTTATGCCGTCATTATCATAGAGATCCAGGTTAACATCTAATGGATTGGTGCCACCGCCGGTATTTGTACTGTATTTACTACCGCTGTCAGTTGCAAGATACACGCGTAAAAGGCCATCAGCCGTCGTAGTCACCTTATACCAGTCTGCGGTGTCACGCAGATGATTGTAATAATAGCCAACATGCCCGGTTTTACTACCGTTTTGAGGTAAAACAACGGCGCTGGCGGTAGTACCATTCGGCTCTGCATCATTGGCAAGCGGAGTTGTGAAGAGGCTATCGGCAAGCGTATAGTGACCGAAACTTGTGCCGAATGGAATAATTTTCGCATGGTAAGTTCCAGGGGCAAGGCCATCTACGGTAACTGTGACCGTAGAATTGTTAAATGATTCTGTCTGTGATGACAAAGCGGTTGTTCCATCGTTATCAAACAAAGTAACGTAAAGGTCTGCGGGGCTTACAGTGGTAAAGGTTAGCCTGAGTAATCCGTCAGAGGTAGTGGTTATATCCCATACATCCGGTGTAGCGCTGGTTAAATTGCCATTAACACTATTGTTCAGCGGTAATGTTCCTCCCTGGGCATTTACCCGGGACCCACAAACTAAAAGAGCAAAAGAAAACAAAACAGGTAGAAATCTGATTTTCATAATAGTAGTTTTTGATTAAATTAATTCAAAGTAGCATAAATATTGTCATAGCTGTTTTATATTTTGCAATATATGCTGAAACGTACATTGATTACACAAAACGTGTAAAGATTTGTTATTGCCACACTCTAAACAATACTT
This sequence comes from Ginsengibacter sp., assembly GCA_040005125.1. GTDB lineage: Bacteria > Bacteroidota > Bacteroidia > Chitinophagales > Chitinophagaceae > Ginsengibacter. Next base: position 34,412 of record JBDTZL010000099.1, on the reverse strand, counting down.
AATTTGTAGTACCGTTTATAAATAAAAAAGTCTTATTGGTAACGCCACGAAGAGCTTTTTTGATCATCCCGCTATGCCCTGTATAAGACACATATTTTATTTAGCTTTAAATATTTTTGTGCAATTCAGCGGCTCGGCACAAGTGATGCCTACGCAACAGTTTAAAAGATGCCCGGTAAAAACAATCAATTACGAACAGGGGCTTTTGAATAACGGCACCACCAATATTATAACAGATGTATTGGGCTTTACATGGGTTTCGACCCAAACAGGTATGCAGCGTTACAATGGATATTTGCTAAAAAAAATAAACCCCGTAATAAATAATGATACCATCAATATTAATTCGCCTGTGCATTTTTTTGCAATGCAGGATGGGTCAATATGGATAAGCTGCAAAAAAGGGATCATAGCATATGACCCGCACACCAACTCATTCAAAATAATTGTATCACAGCCAAATCGCGGTAATCATAACTTTTTCATCCTTCCTTTAAAAGAAACCAATGAAGGGGTATGGTGTATGGAGGAAAAAAAAGGAATAGTTATTTATTCTGATAAGGGAACGATACAGACAACTCTTCATTTGGATACTATAAATACTATTCTTCGTCAGGAGGATATTTTGATGAATACAATTTTTACATCTAATGCCCGGTATATTTTTTTTTATAATGGGAGGGACCAGGTTGTTCAGCTTGACATACACTCACACCAGCTAAACTATCTGAGCACAGGTTCTCCCAATAGTTTGGCCTGCAATCAAGGTAATTTATATGTGATCTCAAATACGGGACTGGTGGATATGGATCTTCAAAATGGAAGAATTGTAAGAAAAGTTCTTTTTAAAAACGTTCTCGATGGAAATATCAATTACAGCTATATTCTTCTTACAGATAATAACCAATTCCTTGTCGGATTAAACAATCATTTATACCAATTTGACACTTCCTTTATTTATAAAAAAGAGATTACAAACCTCAGCCGTAATCCTGTTGTGGCCGTAGGTATAATAACTGTTATCTATACGGATCAATATAAACGGATATGGCTTTTAACCAATGATGATATTAAGCGTATTCAAAACGTTGATATTGCGTTTGAACATTTTATCTATGCCAATGAAAAAAATAATTTTGTAAGAAGTATTTATTACGATGATAGAAAAAATATTTTATTAGCTGGATGTTACAATGGTGGAATACAGCTATATGATACTTCAGGCAATGCTTTGTGGCAAAGGGCATTGGTTAGTGATACCGTAAAAGATATCAGCGGCATTGAAAAATTAACAGATGATGATTACCTGGTAATAACGATTGGCAGGGGATGGTATATTTTAAATCTTCCGTCAAAACAAATCCGGCACCTGAAATTATCCAATGCTTTTGAAAATATCTTACAAACCCATTTTTCAAATTTTTGTAATAATATCCAGCGTATTGATCCGGGAATTTTTTTCATTGCAACCTCAAAAAACGTATTCCGGTGTATTTTTCACAATAACTCTATAGAATCTGTTCAGCCTTTATTGCCCTTTGAAAGTAATATTGCAAACGGTATTGATTGTTTTATTTATACTACTGATAAAACATTATGGGCAGGCACTTTAACAGGAATAATTTACCGGCTTGATAAAAATAAAGCGCTGCAAACTATCCATGTTCCTGAAAATTATCTGGTAAGAAGCTTTGCGGAAGACGCATCACACAATATCTGGGTAGGTACCGATAAAGGTTTATACATATACTCTTCAGCAGGGGAGTTAATAAAAAAGATAACTACAGAATCCGGCCTGCTCAACGACTGTATTTACTCAATACTGCCGGTCGATAATAAACCTGCGGTTTTTGCGAGTAGCAATCTTGGCTTATCCTATATTTCTTTGAACGCAAACCTGACAAATTATACAAAAGAATCAGGTTTGCAGGAAAATGAATTCAATACCCAGTCTTCAGTAAGAACTTCAACAGGGAAATTTTATTTTGGAGGCGTTAATGGCATTACTTCATTTTATCCTGCAGCACTTTCCAGTCTCAGGGATTCCCCGGTTTTAAATATTACGCAGCTCATCGTAAATGATTCTTTATACAATTCTTCATCTGGTATCTGGAAGGGCGACACTATTGAATTAAAATATTTTCAGAACCATATCCAGATGGATTTCGCCGCCCTTGGCCTTTTAAATATAAATGAATATGAATATACATACCGCTTGAAAGGCTTTGAAAATAACTGGCAAACCACCCATCAGCCAACGGGTATCAAATATATTCTTGAACCGGGTGGGTATGTATTTGAACTCAGATGCAGGCCAATACTTTCTTCGGGCAGTATCTTCTTCAAAAAAATTGTCGTTATTGTACATTCTCCGTGGTGGCAAACCTGGTGGTTTAAGACCTTGTGGGTTGTATTAGTTGTAGGCATTGTCGTATATTTTGTTCAGCAATATAACCGGCGCATATATTTACGGCGGATCAGGGCGCTGGAGATACAACGTGAAATACAACATGAACGTGAGCGCATAAGCCGTGACCTTCATGACAACCTGGGCGCTTACGCGGCAGCAATTGCCTCGAACGTCGCGGCAATAAAAAATTCTCAAAGTGTAAGTGAACCGAATTTTTTATATAGGCTGCAAAACAATTCACAATCCATCATCAATCAGTTAAATGATACTATATGGGCATTGAATAAAGAATCGATTTCATTAACCGCCATTAGTGACCGGTTTAAAATCTTTTTGCAGAAAATTCAGCCAAGTTATTCCCATGTTGATATTACTATAAAAGAAACTATCACAACCGATCAGGCTTTATCACCCGCTAATGCATTGCATTTATTCAGAATTATGCAGGAAACTGTAAATAATGCTTTGCGGCATAGCAAATGTCACAATATTTTTATCCGGATCAGCAGCAACGAAAGCTGGGAAATTCGCATAAACGATGATGGGGGAGGATTACCCCATCCTGATGGAAAACTAATTGGAGGCAACGGTTTAAGAAATATACAATTGCGTTGCACCGAAGCAGGCTGGAAAATGAAATTGCAAAATGGGGTTCCAAATGGTACCGAACTCGTTATTTCTCCTGCACTACTATAAATTGATTATTGAATAAGACGTATTTAAATCAAAACTTCGCAGTATGATTGCAACGGAGGCCATAAGAATTGCTTTAGTGGAAGATAACGCTGTTAACAGAAATACTTTTCAGCAAAAGGTGCAGCACCACTCGAATTGGAAAATTATTTTTATTGCCACAAATGGTGAAGATTGTTTAGAACAGTTAAAAGGGTTGCCTGAAAATATTTTGCCAGATGTGATTTTTATGGACATTGAAATGCCCGGGTTGAATGGTATACAAACAATTGCTATTGGAAAAACATTATATCCGCAAATTCATTTTATTATATTGAGCGCCTTTGATGATGATGAAAAAATCTTTGAGGCTATTAAAGCCGGGGCGTCCGGCTATTTATTAAAACATGAAAGCGCCACGTCACTAAATGATGCTGTAATAAACCTGTTAGAATTTGGCGGGGCCCCAATGAGCCCTGGTATTGCACGCAAAGCGTTGCAGTTACTCTGCACAGCTGTCAATGAAAAAATTGACAGAAAAGCATCTTTAATCCCGGAAATAATAAGTGAGAGAGAAAGAGAAATTTTACAACATACGGTAAATGGGCTGGATGCAAAACGTATTGCCAATCTTTTAAAAATAAGTGTTTTCACCGTTCGAAAGCATATAGCTAATATTTATGAGAAGCTGCATGTGCAGTCAAAAGCACAGATCATTAAGCTTGCGCATAATAATAAGTGGTTTAATTTGTAGAATTTCTTATTAATCTATATCGCGTTAATTACAAATATGTAGCAATTAAACCGCATCAGAATGTAATTTATTAGTTAACCCGCTGCTCCTGAATTCCTTTTTTGACATATTTTAATGTTTAATCCTTAAATGCATTGATAAGTTCATTTAAAGAAGTATGAAGAAAATGGGGATTAAATAAGTTTTTCAATGACAAATCAAGTTGTATCTTCACAGATTGAAATAGATTTTAATTTTGCGGTTATTTCTATTCTCTTCAGTATCCTCAGAATAAGGAGGGACATCTAACATCCCATTCCATTGAAAAACAAGGAATTTACTTTTGCTTGACCAACACCTAAAAATTAAAATTTGCCAAAATTAATTTTCCTTAGTTTAGTATTATTCTATTCTACACGCTGCTTTGCCCAACCCGGAGAATTAGATCCCGCATTTGGAAACCAGGGTATCGTTAAAGCAGACCTGGGATCGCCTTTCGATAATAATAGCGTGGGCAGGCAGGTTTTAATACAACCTGACAGAAGCCTATATATTATTTTTAATAATCCAACTTTTATTTCCAAAAGATTCCCGGATGGCTCAATAGATTCAGCTTATGGCTTTGATGGATATTCAAGACCGGTATCTTTTAATGATGTTTCCGGAGTTTTACAGCCTGATGGTAAAATTGTACTGGTGGGTTCCGGATTCAATATTGCACGTCTGAAAGCCAATGGATTGCCAGACTCAACCTTTGGAAATAATGGGATGCAAACCACCGGGTTTGGCGGGGATTCGCATGCCAGTTCTGTAGCCATACAAAGTGATGGCAAAATAGTGGTGGCGGGCACTGAGGAAACTAACGGGGATTATTATTTTGTTGTAGCACGGTATAGTTCAGACGGGAGCCCTGATATCACATTTAAGGGGAGGGGACAGGTGATAACAGATTTTGGATTTAAAGTGCCTCCCGGTTTCGGAGAACCAGATTCCGTGGCAATTCATGAACAATTTGCCACATCAATAGGCATACAGGCAGATGGCAAAATAGTAGTTGGTGGTTATGCATCTAATGGCAGCGATTTTGACTTTGCGATTGCCCGCTATAGTATCAATGGCAACCTTGATAATACCTTTGGTACTAATGGAAAACAAACCACCAAAATTGGTTCTTCTGATGATTTTGGTTATTCTTTAGGCATACAAAATGATGGAAAAATTGTATTGGCTGGTTATACATCTGTTGGAACAAATAATCACTTTGCGGTTGTGCGCTATAATATGAATGGTAACCCCGACAGCACTTTTAATGGTAATGGGCGGCAAACTGCCGATGTTGGTTCGGATATTCAAATTGGCAATTCAGCAGCGATACAAAGTGATGGCAAAATTGTAGTAGCGGGCTATACAATGGGGGATACCGGTAATAATGATTTTGCAGTTGCACGCTTTAACACCAATGGAAGCCCTGATAATACATTTGATAATGATGGGATATTAACTACGGACTTTACTTCTTCTGATGATTATGCAGGATCTGTAGCCATTCAAAGCGATGGTAAAATAGTCGTAGCCGGCTATTCAAATATTTATTCACCGGTTAATGTGGAGCACCTGGCCGTTTCAAGGTATAACCAGGATGGAAGCCTTGATAATTCTTTTGCTGATGATGGAAAGTTGGACGAGGTTTCTAAACAGGGATACACGGTATTTAATACCGCTGCAATACAGGCCGATGGAAAGATAGTAGCAGCAGGCCTTACCTGGGATGGAAGTAATTATGATTTTGCGGTCGCCCGGTACAATATTAATGGAAGCCCGGACAGTACATTTAGCGATGATGGTAAACTTACTACTGACTTTGGGGCAAGAGATGAAGCAGTTTCAATAGCTATACAACCTGATGGAAAAATAGTGGTTGCGGGTAATAGTGATACACAATTTGCAATAGCGCGTTACAATACAGATGGCAGCCCTGACAATACATTTAGCGATGATGGCAAACTTCTTGTTTCCATGGGCTTTGCCGATGCATGTACGTCTGTTGGTCTTCAAAATGATGGCAGAATAGTTGCGGCAGGATATACCTATATTGACGGGAATTATGATTCCAGTGAATTCGCAATTGCACGGTTTAATACCGATGGAACTCCCGACAATACATTTAACGGGAATGGAAAGCAGCTGACAAATTTTGGCGATTACACTGATTTTGCCAGTTCCATGGCAATACAAGCCGACGGAAAAATTGTAATGGCAGGGCGCTCTTATTTATACAACAATGACAATTTTTCTTTGGCACGATATAATATTGATGGAAGTCTTGATACTACCTTTTCACATGATGGAAAACAAAATAATGTGTTTGGCCCCGATGACTACTTTGCGGAATCCCTCGCTATTCAGGCTGATGGAAAAATTGTAGTGGCGGGTTTTAGTGAAACGTCTTCCGGTAATAGTTCTGCGTTTGCGGTAGCCCGTTATGAAACTAACGGAGACCTTGATAACACTTTTAATGATAATGGATTTCAAAACACATTGCTGGGTTCTCATTTCAATTTCGGAAAATCTGTAGCTATTAGTAATACTGGCGCAATAGCAGTTGGGGGCACTAATGATAATTACGCGATTGTACTTTACAAAAATGACGGAAATCCCGATACTACTTTTGGCAGAAACGGAATTCTAACAACTGACATCGGTATAGGAAGTAGTTTAATACAAAGCGTGGCCTTTGCGGGCGATAAATTATACGCTGCCGGCAATGGCCAGTTTCCGGGTACACTCGGTGTTGTAGCAAGATATTTACTAGAAGGTGGGACATTGCCTGTGAGTCTTTTGGATTTTACAGCTATTCTCCAAAATAAATCAGTTCTCCTGCAATGGAAAATTGCCACTGCGAAAAATCTCGTTGGTTTTGTAATAGAACGCAGCGGAGATGGAAACAGGTTCTTACCAATAAATAGCGTAACGGCCACAGGAGTAAGCACGGTGACCAGGAATTACTCAATTGTCGATAAGCAACCGTTGCAGGGTACCAATTTTTACAGGTTAAAAATGAATGATGCAGATGGTAAATTCACATACAGCAATGTTCTTGCAGTTAAAATAACCTCAGATAATAAGCTGCACATCTTTCCGAGTCCGGCGACAAAAATTTTGTTTGTGGAAGCCAATGGCAATAACGAGAGTGCTATTGTTCAAATTATTGATGATGGCGGAAGAAAATTAAAAGAAATGAAAGTCTTTCTCAATGGTCAAACTTCTTTTTCTGTAGATATAAGCAACCTGCCAAATGGAATCTATAATCTGGCATTACATAAAAGAGAAAAAACCGAGGTGCGGGCATTTATCAAAAGATAACAACAATTCTTCAAGCCCTGAAAGGGCGCTATATGCCAAAACAGGGTTGCAGCCCCGTTAATTAATACATAATAGAACCTTCAAGCCCTGAAAGGGCGTTATATGCCAAAACAGAGAACAGCCTTGTTCCCCGAAAGCGCGCGATATATACCAAAACATTTAATAGCGGTGTCAATTAAACAATAATAGAATTCTTCAAGCCCTGAAAGGGCGTTATTATGCTAAAACAGGGGCAGCCCTGCTACCCGATACAAAAACAGAAAGTAACCCTGTTACCCAATACGGGTAGTTCTGTTACTCAACACCTGTAGTATCGTTACGTAAGAAAAATTGCCCAAATTACTTTTCTTTGTAAAAGAAATGGACATCAGCCTTAATAAATATATAAGTGAAACAGGTTTTTGCAGCCGTAGGGTAGCAGACAAATATATAGATGATGGGCGTGTTAGCATTAATGGAAAAGAGGCAAGGAAAGGAAACCGGGTAAAGGAAAATGACGTGGTATTGATTGACGGAGATCCTCTAAAAAAAAAGATACTTCCAGTTTATATAATGCTCAATAAACCTAAAGGTATTACCTGCACGACAGATTTAAAAGATAAAACCAATATCATAGATTTTATCAACTATAAAAACAGAATTTTCCCGATCGGCAGGCTGGATAAGTTTTCCGAAGGATTAATTTTCCTTACTAACGATGGCGATATTGTAAATAAAATTCTTCGTGCGGGGAATGGTCATGAGAAAGAATACGTGGTTACCACCGATAAATCCATTGCTGCTGAATTTATAAATAAAATGCGGAACGGCATAAGAATTTTGGGAACAATAACCAACAAATGCTTTGTAAAACAGGAAGGTGAAAAACGTTTCAGGATCATACTCACGCAAGGCCTCAACCGCCAGATACGCCGCATGTGTGCAGCTTTGGGCTATAAAGTAACCTCTTTAAAAAGAGTGCGTATCATGAATATCACTTTAAACGGGCTGGCGCCCGGTAAATGGAGAAATTTTTCTGTAAAGGAGATTGAAGAAATTAATGCAATGGTATCGAACAGCAATAAAGTGGCCGATAATGAAAGCATGGGCGAATGAAAAATCCTTTGCGGGCCTTTCATTCATCTTATTAAAAAAAAGTTTTTATGCCAATTTATTTTTATTTTGCCTTCAATAAATAATCCTTTAAACGGAACTTATGGACAATGAATGTATTCACATAGACAGCATCCATGAAGAAGTGACCCCTTCAGCAAATGGTTGCGAAGAATGTTTAAAAATGGGTGATACGTGGGTACACCTTCGGTTGTGTCTCAACTGCGGTCATGTAGGCTGTTGCGATCAATCAAAGAATAAACATGCTACCAAACATTTTTTAAAAAAGCATCATCCGGTGATACAATCTTTTGAGCCAGGCGAAAGCTGGAGATATTGTTATATAGATGATCTGTTTGTTGAGTAATTTATTTGCGAAAAAAGATGGCAGAACTCGGCTATAAAAGGGTGTCATCCGCCGTGGGCGAAGGTTTTATGGCGATGCAGTTTGTACATGAATACCTGAAAGATCTGCAAGTAAGAATAATTTGATCAAGCGGATATTATTTTTTCTTCCTCTTATTTGGAGCAACATCTTAAAAATCAAAAGCCACCTTGCTTTCCGGGTTCGTAACACGATTGCTTTTCCGGTTGCCATTTACGGTAATATATACTATTTGAATTTGCTTATCGTAGAGTTCATAGAAAATGGTGTCATTTACTTCAAATCTCTGTATATCATTAATATTATCAATCCTAAACCAGCTCGAAATGGTATTGTCTTCTTTTTTATAATTTGTAAAGACCAGGCTGGTGGCCTTCCCGTTTATTTTTAACTGCAAATGATTTTTTATATAACCTTCTATTTCAGAAGAGAGTTTTTTTATATTTCCAGGATGATCAATACTTTCGTTTTTTGCATACTGCTTTTGCAATGCCAATTCAAGATCGTCTGAAAATGTTTTACACAGAACCGTTGCAAATTGATCACTGCTGTTATAGTCAATTTGCGCCACAGCAATATATAAAGGATGATTATATTTTGTATTCTCTGCCATAGAACTCAGAATGAGAAATGAGAATATAAATATTATATATCGGGATAAACCTGCTGTCAATGTTTTATAAACTTACGTATGTATTTAGTATCGGCATTCCGAACAATTAAAGTGTAGGTGCCAGTGGGAAGGTTACTGGCATTTATGGTAAAATAATTATTTCCCGGTTCAAATAAAGGAGCGGGTAATTTCATGATTGTTTTACCACTTATATCATCAATCCAAACATCGTAGCGTGATTGCTTATCCAATACAAGCTGGAATTTCAATTGATTATGAACCGGGTTGGGATACAATAAAATATCTTTTGTATGCGGATCAACCATTATAAGTATAATATCAGAATAGGAAAAACTTCCATCGGTTTCCACAAGTTTCAACCGGTAGTAATAGACCTTTAATTCAATAATAGAACTGTCATGATAATTGTACGAAGCGCTGCCCTTGCCCTTAATGGTTGCAATTGGATTAAAAGTATTTCCATCTTCACTGCGTTCAATATTATAATGAGAAAAATTTATTCCTTCTTCCGCCTTCCAGTTTAATTCATTAATGCTCTTTTGCTTTACACCGGAAAATTCAACCAGCTTTATTGGTAAAGCGCTGCTGGCCCGGAGTTGCACTCTATATGATTTTAACTGATTTTTGCCCATAGTTATGCTAACGGTCTTATCAGAAAAAGAAGCATTGGAAATATCAGTTTCGATATGTGTTATGTTTTTAGCATCAGTTATATCATCATTAAAAACAAGTTCGGTATTATCCCCGGTATTGGCCAGGTTCCAGAGTCTTGCTATAGCGCCATTCACGTCCATTCCTTCTTCAGCAGGCTTTAAAGCCCACAGGATCGTGTTGGGATCGGTGATGGAAACAAAAGAAAAATTATTTGCGGGCAAAATACCTGAAGTATTAGTTATTTCTGCGGATACAAAACCGTTTTGATGTTCCAGCGCACTTTTCATCGAGGTAACTGCCGAATAAGTACTATATGCGCTGATGGCATATCGCTGGTTGAATATCTCATCATTACCCTGGTTATCCAGGCCAAGCCCGCTTACACGGCCACCAACCAGCACTTTTATTTTGGCAGTATTTTCATCCAGGCTTTGAATGGTGCTGTTGCCGGTTTGCATAAAATAACAATCCCGGTTAGAAAGGGTAACACCATAACTACCATTACTGCTTACGGCTGCAAAATGATTCAAAGTTAACCAGTCGTAACGTGCCTGCTGGTTAGCATAATGACCGCCGCTGCTTACTTTTTTTGTATTAATTACTGCGCCATTTTCTTCATGCCAGATGGTTGGCGAATTGATACTGGTGGTATTGAATGAAAATGTATTATACAGGAAATCATTACCAAAATTCCCGGTTACTTTATTATCTATTTCTACACGTGGAATATCTTTAAAAACTGTTATTAATGTTTCATGATTCACCAATTCGGTTGACGTAATCTTTATAGATAAGTTAACGGCCCCGGTATTATCCACAACAAAAAATCCATTTGTATTGCTGTTACCTTCAAAGGAAGATTCGCGGCCAATATTATTTATATAATCGCCGGTACCGCCGGTATTTACAAGGTCCTTATTACCATTTGTCTTATCAATCAAACTGGTTATTACACCATTGTTTGTAAAAACGATTGTAAAGAAGTCATTATCGATTGTCCTGGTGCTCGAATTAAAGGCAGCTGCATTTGAAAATGAAGAGCCCGCTCCGTTTACTATTTCAAAAACCTTATAGCCTACCGAAGGAACATCAGGAGCCAACACTCTTAAATATTGAGTACCGTCAATAGTTATTACCTGTGACCTTGCCTCGGTGCCAGTGCTTACATCCATCACGTGCACCGGTAATGCGCCGTTGTAAGCAAAATCACTGTAATCTGTTCTTGGCCAGCTTAAAGGATTGAAAATAAAAAAACGTTTATTAGTGGATGTTTTGGCCACCTGGTTAGCAAGGTTAGCCATGGCTAGAGTGAACAATTGATCAACATACCCACTAAAATTTTGTTGCATCCTTCTTTGCCACGCGGCTCTCTCATCATTCGTAACTGCGGGGCCACTGCCTCCAAAATCATGCTCCCAGTACAGGCCCAGCGACATCCATGCTTCTTTACGTAAACTATCCAGTGTATTGGCAAAAGCAGGATCTGTTCTTGCTACAACAGTTGCCATTGCTTCAGCCGATCTTAATTTTTCTAAAGACCTTTTTACATCGGCGCTCACTTCAGAAAGTGATGCACAGGCATGCTCCCATTCGTTACCATAACTCTGGGTTAATTTAGGAAGCGTGGCGCCATAATTTGTTTCAAAATCCCTGAAAAAATCAACCTCATTCGAAACGATCACCCTTCTTGATGCATTGCTGCCGGATTGAGCTGCCGCTGACAGTTGATCAGTGGTAGTCTCCAGGTCATCTGCCCCAACACCGAAAGCACCCGCAACATTATAATTGTAATTGGGAGTACTTAATTTATTCGTTAGATCGTTAATTGCATTGTCCGGATCCCTGGCTTCGCCATAATTGCCTAAAATGTGGTCACTGGTCCTGGAATACCATTTCATAATAACTCCAGAGTCGTCCAATCCTTTATACCAGTAGATTTCTTTTTCCCTGCTGCTGTCTAAATCGGGGACCTCCGTAGAACAGGCGCAGACACCATGCCAGGCATATTTAGCACCACTTCCTTTCCATAAAGAGGGTAAGCCAAGAGGCAGCACCTGGTTTTCCATACTCATTGCCATGTCGAAAGGAATTCCATATTTTTTTTTCAATTCTCCCGCATAATACATACCCCTGATTGTGGCTTCTGCGGGCACACAGCCATAAGTTATTATTAAAGGATTCATTGGTATCACAATCCTTTCATTTTTTACCTGGTCAATAAAGGACTGAAATTGTGCCGCAGTCTTATGTTTTTCGTAAGCCCATGCCCAATAAGTTCCATCGCAGTTAAACTTGGTTTGATAATCAGGAGCATTGGCATTTGTTGCGTTATTATTTGCCATCCACGCATCTATCATATTTATAAATGCAGTATCATAAATTGCTTCATCAGCACTCCACATATAATCTGTATGGTTGTCATTAGATAAATATAAACGGGATTGTGCTGTAACATCACCGCGGGAAATAGAAAATATCAATAAAATTAATATGCCAAAGGCTTTTTTAAACAGGGAGTTTAAAACTATTTTACCTGCTGGAAGTTTATCGAAGCGCTTCATGGGTAAAAGGTTTTATTAATATATAACTCGTCAAAAATTATGCCCTTACATGCACAAATCGTTTTCAGGCAATGATTGTTATGCACAGAATTAACGTTTTACAAAATTAATTTACTCGACACAAAATCAATTCAGAAGTAGAAAAGATTTTTTGGGGAAAATCGAATAGATTCAGAGATATTAATTATGCGATTTTATGTAGAAATTGGATTTTAATGTTCTTTGTTTTTCCAAATAGAAACCAGGTACTGATAATTTCTTTGGAACAACCTGGAAAAAACCTAAATATACCAATTGTTATTTAATATTTGCCAGGTGGGATGAAAAAAATTACAATGTTAATTGAGATCTGACAACTTTTTGAAAGTTGTCAGATCCGGCTCCCGGGAAAATAAAAATACAGCGAAATGGGAAGCCCCTTTTTGTAACTAAATAATGTAATACCGTATTGAGATTTGACAACTTTTTAAAAGTTGTCAAATCCGGGGCCTCCTGAAAATAAAGTTGATTGATTTCTATCATAAGTTAAACTTCGCGTAAGCGCGCCCGTTACAAGTAATAAAGTGTAGCTTACCCCGTTATCTATCTTTTAATTATTCTAATGTCCTATATCCTGATCTTCTTCTTTTGCCATTGGTTCCTCTCTTTATTCTTCCACACATTTTTCCTGCACAGGTATGCATCTCACCAAATGTATACTACCGGTGAAAAAACGGAAAAGATATTTTATTTTTTAACCTGGTTTACGCAGGGCTCCTCTTACCTGATCCCCCGTTCTTATGCGGTCCTGCATCGTATGCACCACGTGTATAGCGATACAGAGAAGGATCCTCATTCTCCCCATTTCTTTAAAGATATATGGCAAATGATGTTGCACACAAGATCTATCTACAATGATATTGTGACCAAAAAAAAATTGCCCGACCCGCAGTTCACCAAAGAATACCTTCCTTCATGGGATAAACTGGATAAGATAGGGGATAATATATTTGTTCGCATAGCATTTATGGTGGCTTATACGCTTTTTTATATACACTTTGCCCCCAATTTGTGGTGGTATTTATTACTACCGGTACATTTCTTAATGGGTCCGGTGCAGGGAGCTTTGGTAAACTGGTGCGGGCATAAATACGGCTATTCCAATTACAATAACGGGGATCATTCTAAAAATACGGAGCCATTCGGCATATTTTTAATGGGCGAATTATTTCAGAACAATCATCATAAGTACCGTAACAGTGCAAACTTTGCTAAAAAATGGTTCGAATTGGACCCGGCTTACCAGGTAATGCGTTTATTAAATGCAGCTAAAATTATCAGGTTCAAAAAAGCATAAATTTTTATTCTCCGAAATGCCTTTATATTCAGCATGCAACGTTAATATTTTGCTTCCTGGTACATTACATCATCAAATAAGCACATTTTACTCATTTCGAAAAACGTAATTAATTTACAGGCAATGGATTTGTTATCTTTGCGTGTTAGGTAAAATATTGTATTAAAAATAAGGCAAATATGATAACAGTATCATCAAATGCAAAAGAATACATCAGCCGCTTGCTGGCTGATGAGCACAAGGATCAGGAAACTTTTGTGCGTGTAGGTATAAAAGCAGGAGGATGTTCAGGTTTGGAATATCAAATGAGTTTTGACACAGAGTCGAAAAAAGGTGACCAGGTTTTTGAAGACAAAGGAATAAAAGTGGTAGTAGATATGAAAAGCTTATTGTATCTGTATGGAACTGAATTGGATTATTCAGGGGGCCTGGAGGGTAAGGGGCTGTTTTTTAATAACCCAAACGCATCGAGAACCTGTAGTTGCGGTGAAAGTTTTGCGGTGTAACTTTGTAAAGATCGAATAATTTATAATGAGTAACAACAACGACATACTTGAGCGGTTAACGTCCGAAGCTTACGAATACGGATTCGTTACAGATATCGAGATGGATATTGCCCCGAAAGGATTGAATGAGGGAACCGTGCGGTTTATTTCCGCAAAGAAAAATGAGCCGGAATGGTTATTGGAATGGCGGCTCAAAGGATTGCGCCATTTTCAGCAATCTGCAATGCCGCATTGGCAGAATTTTGAAATGCCCAACATCGACTTCCAGGAGATATCTTATTATGCGGCTCCTGCCAAAAAAACAAAATATAATAGCCTGGATGAAGTTGATCCTGAACTGCTGGCGACTTTTGAAAAACTGGGTATCCCTTTAAACGAACAAAAAATGTTATCGGGGGTAGCAGTAGATGTCGTGTTTGACAGTGTATCCGTTGCCACCACTTTCAGGGAGAAACTGCAGGAGTTGGGTATTATTTTCTGCTCTTTCAGTGATGCGGTAAAAGAGCACCCCGGGCTGGTAAAGAAATACCTCGGTTCTGTAGTTCCGTATACTGATAATGTTTTTGCCTCATTAAATGCAGCAGTAGTGTCTGATGGGTCTTTTGCCTATATTCCAAAAGGGGTTCGCTGTCCCATGGAGCTTTCTACCTATTTTCGTATCAATGCTCAAAATACCGGGCAGTTTGAAAGAACGCTCATTATTGCCGATGAAGGAAGTTATGTGAGTTATCTCGAAGGTTGTACAGCGCCTATGCGCGACGAGAACCAGTTGCATGCCGCCGTTGTGGAATTAATTGCGTTGGGTAATGCAGAAATTAAATATTCTACTGTGCAAAACTGGTACCCCGGTGATAAAGACGGTAAAGGTGGTATTTTTAATTTTGTTACCAAACGGGGCATCTGTAAAGGGGTTAATTCAAAAATTTCCTGGACGCAGGTGGAGACGGGTTCTGCTATCACATGGAAATATCCCAGCGTTATCCTACGTGGCGATAATTCTATCGGAGAGTTTTATTCTGTGGCTCTAACCAAGAATAAACAAATTGCAGATACCGGTACCAAGATGTACCATATTGGCAAGAATACCCGCAGCAGAATTATTTCAAAAGGTATTTCTGCCGGCCATGGTAATAATAGTTACAGGGGCCTTGTACAGGTGGGTAGCGGAGCAGAAAATGCCCGCAACTTTACCCAATGTGATTCCTTGCTGATAGGTGATCAATGTGGTGCGCATACCTTTCCTTACATTGAGTCGAAGAACAGTTCGGCCATTGTTGAGCATGAGGCCACTACATCGAAGATCGGGGAAGATCAGATCTTCTATCTCCAGCAAAGGGGTATTGATACAGAGAAGGCAGTAGCATTGATTGTAAACGGGTACGCCAAAGAAGTGCTGAATCAATTGCCCATGGAGTTTGCAGTAGAGGCACAAAAATTATTGGCGATTTCCCTCGAAGGAAGTGTGGGATAAACCCGCCTATACTCAGGAGGCATTGAATAAAGTCAATGGTCAATGAATAAATGGAAACGATGAACCAATTGCTATTGACCAATGACAATTGACAAAAAAATATTAAAGCAGCAATAAAATAAAATATAAAGGGAACAAAATGTTAAGCATAAAAAATCTGAGGGCATCTGTTGAAGGAAAAGAAATTTTAAAAGGTGTGAACCTGGAAGTAAAACCGGGTGAGATACATGCCATCATGGGGCCGAATGGTTCCGGTAAAAGTACATTGGCTGCGGTGTTGGCAGGAAATGAAAATTATGGAATTACAGGTGGGGAAGTATCTTTTGAAGGCAAAAACCTGTTGGAAATGGCACCGGAAATTCGTGCAAGAGAAGGTGTTTTTTTAGCATTTCAATATCCCGTTGAAATACCCGGCGTCTCTAACATTAATTTTTTGAGAACGGCCATGAATGAGATCCGGACTTACCGCAACCTGCCGGCAATGGAATCAAAAGAGTTTCTGAGATTGGTTAAAGAGAAACAAAAGCTGGTAGAGTTCGATGCGTCACTTACCAACCGTTCCCTGAACGAAGGATTTTCCGGGGGTGAGAAAAAAAGAAATGAAATTTTTCAACTGGCCATGCTGGATCCTAAGCTGGCTATTCTGGATGAAACAGATTCCGGGTTGGATATTGATGCACTGCGCATTGTTTCGAAAGGTGTCAATAAACTGCGTTCTGAAAAAAATGCTTTTATCATTATTACGCATTACCAGCGTTTGCTCGATTACATTATTCCTGATTATGTACACGTATTATACAATGGCCAGATTGCAAAGACCGGCGGTAAAGATCTTGCTCTTGAACTGGAAGAAAAAGGATACGACTGGCTGAAAGAAGCATCACAGGAAAAAGAACTGGCATAATTAAAATTCATGATCAAACAAATAACAAATTCTTTATACGATCAGTTCATTGCCGATTTTGAATTGAGGTCTATTTTATCATCATCTTCAGAAACGACAGAACTGCATGCGTTGAGGGAAACCGCTTTTGAACATTTTAAAAAGCTTGGTTTTCCCAGTACAAAAGTGGAAGACTGGAAATATATTAACCTCACTACTTTTTTAAAAGACGATTTTGTAACGGAGCCGTATGATGACCTCCTTACGGTAAGTGATGAAGCGATAGCCAAAGCAAAAATCAAATCACTCGATTGCTATCACGTTGTGCTGGTGAACGGTCAATATCATTCCCAGCTTTCTGATGCGATTCCCGGTGAAGGCGTTTTTATATCTTCTCTTTCGGCAGCTATAAACAAACCTGCATTCGGAACGCATTTTGGAAAATATATCGCACTCGATAAAAATCATTTTGCAGCATTGAATACTGCGTTGTTCAGCGACGGGCTGTTTATTGAGATAAAAAACAAAACGGTTGTTGAAAAACCGATACACATTATACATATTATTTCTGCTGATAATAACCTGTTTTTACAACCCCGGCACCTTTTTGTAATTGGAGCGCATGCGGAAGTAAGCATTGTGGAAAGCTTTACTACCATTAGTAATTCCGCAAAAAGCGGGACCAATGTTTTTATAAATAATGTTTCGGAAATTGTGGTAAATGAACAGGCTCATTTGCAGCATTATTATATCCAAACCGGAACTGAAAATATTAGGTACATACATCATACAGAAGTGGTGCAGCGGGCTTCCAGCCTTTACAATAATTACAAAGCTTCTTTTCCGGGCACAGGTTTACTCCGTAATAATCTGAACGTTTCACTGGACGGAGAAAATATAGAAAGCCATTTATACGGTTTATATCTTGCCGGGGGTAAACAGTTGGTAGATAACCATACTATTGTTGATCACCTCAAACCGCATTGCCAGAGCAATGAATTATATAAAGGTGTAATTAAAGATGAAGCCGTTGCGGTATTCAATGGTAAAATATTCGTGAGGAAAGATGCGCAAAAGACCAATGCCTTTCAAAAGAATAATAACCTGATGCTGAGTAAAAAAGCAGTAGTTGATTCCAAGCCGCAGCTGGAAATATTTGCCGATGATGTAAAGTGCAGCCATGGTTCAACAATCGGGCAATTCAATGAAGATGCATTGTTTTATCTAAAGGCACGTGGCATAGGAGAAGAAAAAGCAAAGGCATTATTGATTCACGCCTTTGCATATGATGTAACCCAGAAGATACCACTGCCGGCAGTGCAGGCATATATTAACCAGCTAATTGAAGATGGGTTGTAGGGCAAACCCTTGCGGTTGCCCGTCAATAGGCAATAGTCAATGGTCAATAGTCAATAGTCAATAGTCAATAGTTTGTAAGTTATCGCATTAATAAAATTTTAAGGATCAGGCATGAAAACAGATACATTGATAGCGCAGGAAATATTAGATGTACAGAAAATAAGAAAAGACTTCCCTATACTGGAATCAAAAGTAAATGGAAAGCCACTGGTGTACTTTGATAATGCAGCGACTTCACAAAAACCCTGGCATGTCATTAAAGCCATCGAACATTATTATACCGATCTCAACAGCAATGTACACCGTGGAGTGCATCATTTAAGTCAGCGGGCAACAGATGCATTTGAAGCTTCAAGAAAAAGAATCGCTGATTTTATCAAAGCGAAGCATGACCGTGAAGTGATCTTTACAAAAGGTACTACGGAAGCAATTAACCTTGTAGCGTATAGTTATGGAAAACAGTTTGTGCAGCCGGGTGATGTGATCATTATATCTGCACTGGAACACCATTCAAATATTGTTCCCTGGCAAATACTTTGTGAAGACCGCAAAGCAAGTTTGAAAGTTATTCCAATCAATGAAAAAGGGGAATTATTATTAGAGGCTTTTAAAGAGATGCTGGATGAAAGGGTAAAGCTTGTTTCGGTTAATTATGTTTCCAATTCATTGGGTACCATTAACCCGGTAAGGGAGATCATTGAACTTTCTCATCAGCAACATATTCCTGTTTTCCTGGATGCAGCGCAGGCAATACAACACATACCTGTCAATGTTCAGGAACTCGATGTTGACTTTCTTGCTTTTTCGGGTCATAAAATGTATGGCCCAACAGGTATTGGTGTTTTGTATGGGAAAGAAAAATGGCTGAATCAAATGCCGCCTTACCAGGGCGGTGGGGAAATGATCAAAACAGTAAGTTTTGAAAAGACCACCTACAACGAGTTGCCTTTTAAATTTGAAGCAGGCACGCCAAATATAGAGGCCGCCATTTGTTTGGGAGCTGCAGTTGATTATATCAATGAAATTGGCTTGGAAAATATTCAGCAGTACGAACACGAATTACTGGAATATGCCACCGAAAAATTATCAGGAATCAATGGAATAAGGTTTATAGGTACTGCGGATGACAAAGCAAGCGTAGTGTCTTTTATTATAGACACGATACATCCTTATGATGTGGGCGTTATCCTCGATCAGCTCGGGATAGCTGTACGCACGGGTCATCACTGCACCCAACCATTGATGGATTTTTATTGTATTCCGGGAACAGTGAGGGCTTCATTTGCTTTTTATAATACCAAAGAAGAGATTGATGTGTTAACGGAAGCGGTGCGTAAAGCCGTAAACATGTTAGTATAAGGGCAGTTGAAGGTTGAAGCCTCACCCAACCTCTCTCCGACGGGAGAGGGAACTAACTTACCAAACGTGCTTCAACCTTGAACTTTCAACCTTGAACCTGGTCAACATTCATCAAAATGATAAAAAGAAATTTAACCATTAACGAGATTCAGGATGAATTGATTGAAGACTTTTCGCTCTTTGGTGACTGGATGGAAAAATATGAAAACATCATCCAGATGGGAAAAGAGTTACCACTCATTGATGAACAGTATAAAAAAGATGAAAACCTGATTAAAGGATGCCAGGCAAAAGTATGGCTGCATGCAGAATATAATGATGGCGTGGTTACATTTACTGCCGACAGTGATGCCATCATTACCAAAGGCCTGGTGAGTATGGTGGTTCGGGTATTATCGAATCATACCCCCGAAGAAATTGTACAGGCTGATTTGTATTTTGTTGATGCAATAGGGTTGAAAGAACATCTTTCCATGACACGCTCCAATGGTTTATTATCGATGATAAAACAAATGAAAATGTATGCGCTTGCATTGCAATCCCGCATAAATGTCAATTGATGTGATATGGTAAATAAGATAATCCTGGAAATAAAGATCGTAGAAGTGTTAAAGACAGTTCACGACCCCGAATTGCCCGCTGATATTTATGAACTCGGTCTTATATATGATATTAATATCAGTGACAATGGTTTTGTAAATATTAAGATGACGTTGACTGCACCCGGCTGTCCTGTTGCCGGTGATATCATAAGGGAAGTTGATGAAAAAATTCGTGCTATTGAAGGTGTAAGTGATGTAAATGTGATGCTCACTTTTGATCCGCCCTGGACAAGAGAATTGATGAGTGAAGAAGCCAAACTGGAACTCGGGTTTTTATAAATGCCGGCTACAATGGAACTAAAACAAACTTCAGGGTTTTAAAAATATTTTTATTTTTTTTGCTCGCTTACTTTTCGATTAGGCCTGACCGTTATTAGATATCACCTGACACCCGAATACCAGGCGCATAATTTTTGACTCATGAACCAGGAACTTCTTGAAGAAATCAAACGACTCAAATCCATTGCAGATCTGGGCTTGCTTTATTGCGACAATGAATATAATAAGGAACGCTACACGGAATTGCTGGAAATAAGTTTCCGGCTTTTAAGTAAAGTAAGCGGACAGGATATTGCGATATTTAAAGAAAACTTTCCAGTGGCTAAGGATTATCCAACTGCAAAAGTTGACATCAGGGGTATGGTGCTTTCACCCGAGAAAAAAATTCTTCTTGTAAAAGAACGCGCTGATAACAAGTGGTCTTTACCAGGTGGCTGGGCCGATATTGGCTATAGCCCAAAAGAAGTTATTGTAAAGGAATTTAAAGAAGAAACAGGGTTGGATGTAATTCCCGAAACTCTACTGGCTGTGTTTGATAAAAGAATGCACGCTCACCCTGCTCAACCGTTATACATTTATAAAGTGGCTTTTTATTGTAAAGCGATTTCATCACAATCTGATATAGGCTTTGACATTCTGGACATAAACTATTTTGATATTAACAATCTCCCCGAACTGTCTGAAACAAGAATATTAAAGAGTCAAATTGAATTACTTTATAAAAAAGTGATCGAATCGGATTGGAAAACTTATTTTGATTGAGAAGAAGCAGCCATATTAATTGATAACATCTTATATCTCCCTTATTGATGAATTGTTATTGTTAGTGATTTCATTAACGTTTGTACTATTATAACTTAACGAACGTCATTGCCAGGAATTTTCGGGGACGTCATTGAGAGGCGCGAAGCAATCTTCCGGAATTCCGTGGCAATCTCTGATTTATATATCCTCTTTTTATTTTCATGAGATTGCCACGAAAATATGCTGAGTTCTTTTAATTCAAATCGATTTATGGGCGGCATATTTTCGTAATTATTTTTTGTTTATAACTATACCAAAAGAAAGTTTGTGTGTTTTTGTTGAGAACGATTATAACGTTGTTTAATGTTCGCGCGACTGGTAATGGTGTATGCGTCAACAGCAACCCGGATACTTAAACCTTATTGGCCGGCATCATCCATAAAGCAAATACATATAAAATCGCCAATGATTACTTCATAATAATTAGAATAAGGTACGTAGATTACATAGTTAGTTTAAACCGGCTCTTTAATTTCTAAAAAAACTTATGCAAAATTCTAAAACAATTTTTGTAACAGGTGCCACCGGTAACCAGGGAGGTGCTGTTGCCAGGAGCTTAAGTAATAACGGTTTTAAAGTTAAAGCGCTCACCAGGAATCCTTCTTCACTGGCTGCACAAAATCTAAAAAAGCTTCCTGTCGAAATCGTTCATGGCGATTTAAATAATACCGGAACCTATCGTGAATATATTAAAGATGTAGATGGGATATTCGGTGTTCTTACCAATGAAAACGGGATAGACAAAGAAATAAAACAGGGAATCGATTTGGCTAACCTTGCCAAAGAGCACGGTGTTAAACATTTTGTATACTCTTCGGTAACAGGTGCTGATCAACATACAGGTATTCCACACTGGGAAAGTAAATTCAGAATTGAGAACCATATCAGGCAAATTAATTTACCTCATACGATTGTGAGACCTGCTTCGCTGTTTGAAAACTTTTTAATTCCACAGGTAAAAAGCAGGATACTAAAGGGAAAGCTTGCTTCCCCGGTAAACAAAGATGTTATCCAACAATTTATTAGTTCAAAAGATGTTGGAGAAATAAGCGCCGGTATATTCATGAAGCCGGAAAAATACCTGGGCGAGACCCTTACAATTGCTGCGGAAGAAATGGATATGAATGAGGTTGCCCACATTTTTTCGGAAGCATTAGGGAAAGAAATAAAATATCAAAAACTGCCCGGGCTTATAACAAGACTTGTGATGGGGAAAGACCTTTATAAAATGTTTACATGGGTAAACGAAAATGATGCAGTTTTTTTAAAAGACCTGGATGCGTTCAGAAAAGAATACCCCGGCCTTACAGGACTGAAAGAATGGATACAGCTTAATTTCAAAACAACTTAACCTAACCGTTTTTTAAAATTTACATATGCAATCAGTTCTTTATGGTATATATCTCTTTCTTGCTGTTTTCAATGCAGGGAACATGACTACTTTACAAATTCAACATTATGGTATTTATCCGTTTGTTGGTAAAGAAAATTTTAAAAATTATATGCAGGCCAACAATAAATCGGCTGTTGTTCCTTCGATTCTGCCTGCCATGGTTCTTTTGATAGTTAATATTGTATTACTTTTTACAAGGCCGGTATTTATGTCGTTGACTGTAACAATTCTATCCCTGGCATTAAATATTATAGCATTGGTTTCTACATTTGTTTGGCAAAGAAAGCTGCAGGGTGAAATGGCAGTTACCGGTTATGACGAAAGCAAAATAAACCTTTTGATTTCCACAAACCGGATCAGGACTATTGCATTTCTTATACAGGCGATAGTGGCGGTATCGGTCGTTATTAATGCAGCGAAATAATGTTCCTGCACGTAATGCCATCAAGCCTTTCTTTTATAGACTATGCTATTTAGAAGAATCTTTTTTTTTCTTGGTTTCCTCGTACTGCTTTTAGTGGTATGTTATTATTTGCAACCATAAAAAATCGGCACAGGCGCAGATAAATCTACTAGCTGAACAGATAACAGCTCCCTTGAACATACTTTGGAGCTTTTAAAAAATGAAGATAAAAAATAGACGCTACCCAAAACCAGCAAAGGCGAAAACATCTACCAGTACAAGTTCCCGTCTCCAAAATTAACCGACCGGTTTTTATAAGACGTTTACTAAACGATTTTGTAGCCCTGGAAGGGCGTTATATGCTAAAACAGGGAGTAGCCCTGTTGCCGGGTAACTATCGGGTTTTATTTATAAATTTGGCAGCAGTTGCGGGCAAATGGAATGTTATTCTAACCAAAATCGTAAAAATTATATTCAGTCATAAAAGACTTACGCAATAATATGAGCCCATTCTGGAAACTTATAATAATACGCACAACTCTCAAACATAAGAGAACCAAAACAGGCAGTGAGAAAAAATATTCTGAATTTGAACTTGCCAAAGGAATGCGGGAATTTAAAATTCTTATTATCCGGCACATCAAAGACTTCATTTTAATAACCCTGGGAATATTTTCTGCCGCATTCGGGTTCAAAGGGTTTCTTCTTACCAATCATTTTATTGACGGTGGTGCAACGGGGATTTCATTGTTGATATCTGCACTTACATCAATCCCCCTGTATATTTTACTCATTTGCATAAACATTCCCTTTATTATCCTTGGGTACAAAATTATAGGGAAGGCTTTTGCAATAAAAACAATGCTGGCAATTTCAGGTCTGGCCCTGGTGGTTGCCACAGTGCCATTTCCTGACGTAACAAGAGATAATTTGCTCGTAGCAGTATTTGGGGGTGGGTTTCTTGGGGCAGGTATTGGTCTGTCTGTAAGAGGTGGAGCAGTCATTGATGGAACAGAGGTACTGGCAATTTTTTTGAGCCGTAAACTTGGGACAACCATCGGTGACATTATCATCGTTATAAACGTAATAATATTTTCAGCCGCGGCATATTTTCTTTCCATAGAGATTGCATTATATTCAATGGTTACTTATTTAGCGGCTTCAAAAACCCTGGACTTTATAATAGAAGGTATTGAAGAATATATTGGCGTTACCATAATATCTTCACGCAGTGAACAGATCAGGCAGATGATCATCGACAACCTGGGAAGAGGCGTCACAGTTTACAATGGAAAAGGGGGCTTTGGTAAAAAAGGAGAGACAAGGGATATCGACATTGTTTATACTGTGGTAACTAGGCTGGAATTGAATCGGCTGAATACTGAAATTGAAAAAATTGATAGTGGTTCATTTGTGGTAATGAGCAGCATTAAAGACACTAAGGGAGGGATGATTAAGAAAAGACCCTTGAAACATTAAGTATCGTTTGTTAAAATTCATTCCGGATCCGGTAATTATTGTCAACTTTTGTTTTTTACTTTAATTTTTGTCCTGAAACATTGCAGTCTCATATACATTCAAATAAGTATGGAAATAAAAGTTATGAAAGTTGAATTAGAAGAGATCATGGCTTTTCGTATTTTATTTCTGCATGCAAATGGATTTCAATTTATCCATAATAAGTGCCATGATTATGGTTGGGCAGATACTTACCTGTTTACAATAAATGGGAAAAAGGCAGGTTATGGAGCCGTTTGGGGAAAAAGTATAAGAGAAGCGAGGGATGCAATATTTGAATTTTATGTAATTAAGCCATTAAGCCATTTTTCAAATTTTATTTTCCAGGAATTCTATCCGGCCTCCGGCGCCACCTTCATCGAATGTCAAAGTAATGATCCCTTGTTATCATCAATGCTTTATGAATATTCACAAAACATCAATGCTGAAGCGATACTTTTTGAAGATAACCTTCAAACCAATTTTGATATTTCCGGTGTAATTTTTACCAGGAAACCGGCAGAGAGGAGTAATATTGATGATGTCGGAGGCTACGTTTTAGAACAGAATGGTGAAGTAGCTGCTACCGGCGGATTTATGCTGAATTATAACAAACCGTACGCAGATATCTATTATGATGTAAAAGAAAATTTTCGTCAAAAGGGATTTGGTAGCTTAATAATTCAGCATTTAAAAAAAGAAATTTATCTTATGGGAAGAGTTCCGGCAGCCCGATGTAACACCGGCAATCATAGATCAAAATCAAATTTATTAAAGGCTGGTTTCAAGGTCTGTGGATTTATACTCACTGGTGATATTAAAACCGGATAGTTAAATAACAGGTAAGCTGCAATGGGTAAAAGCAACCAGGAAAATATTTACTTAGTTGTAAGAAGCTGTTTAAAAATGATTAAGATTTAATATAAATATAAAAGTGGCCGGTGGGCACCACCGGCCACGGCCGAACGCCGCGGCTGGTGCCCTTTACCAAACTGCCTACCGGGCAGGCAGGCCGCAAAATGAAAAACCAAAATTTCATTTTTAAACAGCTTCTAAGATCCGGTACATAATGTGATCTTCATTTATAAATGTAGACTAATGATTTGGAGCAATAAATTTGTACGCATATATTTTTTATTGATTATGATATTTTTAATAGTAGGTTTAACAATAAATGAATCACCATACAAAACTTTTAATTGAATGAGACAACGGAAAATGAATACTAAGATTAATACCAGGACACTAATTTTATTTTGCTTATTGTTTTGCCATTTTACAGTTACCGCACAACATAATAATTCGAGGTTTCATGTAATTGCCTTCTACACTGCTAAAGAGGATTTGGCGCACATAAGCTTTGTTCACGAAGCCAATAAATGGTTTTCTTCAATGGCCGATAAATATCATTTTGCTTATGATTCTACGAATAATTGGGATAATCTTAATGCGGCATTCCTTTCACATTACCAGGTTGTACTCTTTTTGGATACCCGGCCGGATGGTTCGGCACAGAGAGATGCATTTAAACAATATATGGATAAGGGAGGTGCATGGATGGGATTTCATTTTGCAGGATTTGCATTGACCCCTTCGGCCTACCCACAAAACTGGGATTGGTATCATAACCAGTTTTTAGGAGCAGGACAATATAAGAGCAATACATGGAGGCCAACTTCCGCAATACTACGTGTTGAAGATCATAAGCATCCGGTAACAAAGAATTTACCGGATACATTCAGATCTGCACCCACCGAATGGTATAGATGGGATAATGATCTGCGAACTAACAGCAATATTAAAATACTCCTCTCAATTGATTCATCAAGCTTCCCGCTAGGTACAGGACCAAAGCTTTATGAAATATGGCATAGTGGTTATTATCCTGTTGTGTGGACCAATATAAATTATAAGATGGTTTATATGAATATGGGCCATAATGATATGGATTATGAAAATAAAACCAATAAGCAACTGTCATCTACTTTCAGTAGTAAAATTCAAAATCAATTAATTATTGATGCGCTTTTGTGGTTGGGCACCGGAAAAAAACAAACAGAGTATAAAAAGTAGTTCCATGTTAATCATTCAGCCGGGGTATATCCCAAAAGCAGGGAAGTACACAAAGATATTTTATCCTCGTATTTTTATAGGCGTAGTGATATAGCCCTGAAGGGGCGTGATATGCCAAAACAGGGTGCAGCCCTGTTAAGCAGCCCTGTTAAAGTGAGTGCATTCTAAGTTAACCCACAGTTGACGTATATCCTACAAAGACAGCGGGCGTACACACAGATTTTATCCTTGTATTTTTGGCAGCGTAGTGACATAGCCCTGAAAGGGCGCAATATGCCAAAACAGGGTGCAGCCCTGTTAAGCAGCCCTGTTAAAGTGAGTGCATTCTAAGTTAACCCACAGTTGACGTATATCCTACAAAGACAGCGGGCGTACACACAGATTTTATCCTTGTATTTTTATCAGCGTAGTGACATAGCCCTGAAAGGGCACAGCGTAGCGACATAGCCCCGAAAGGGCGCAATATGCTAAAACAGGGTGCAGCCCCGTTAGCCTGCCCTGTTAAGCGGCCCAGTTAGGCGGCCCTGCTAACTAGCTTACCCCATATATAATTTTTAAGTAGGAGTAATAATATTATGAACTTTTGCCAGTAAATTAAGATCGATAATATTGGAACATTTGAGCTTCTCAAATATCCTGGCTTTATGCGTACCTACCGTTGATGAATGCAGTGTTAGTTTTTGGCATATTTCTGCCACAGATTCACCACGTATGAGATGCCGGACAATTTCAAATTCCCGCAGGGATAAGCTTTCAAAAGGATTTTCCGGATTGTTGTTATGCAAATCTTCAATCAATATCTGGCTGAGGGAGTTGCTGATATATTTTTTATTATTTAAAACTGTAGTAATAGCTCTTTTTATTTCGTCTACGTGTTCATCTTTTTTTATATATCCCATTACACCCATCTTTAAATATCTTCTTGCGTACACTTCCTCATCGTTCATGCTAAACATCAGAATTTTCATTTCCGGTTTTAATGCAAGTATATTGCTTACCAGCACAAAAGAATCTGTGTTCGGCATATTAACATCGAGTATCAGCAAATCATAACTATTCTTCTTTATTTTTTCAAAAGATGAATCACCGTCTTCCGCTTCGTCAATTTTACAGTTAGGCATAAAATTCTCAATGACGAGTTTCAACCCTGTCCTGATTATAAAGTGATCGTCTGCGAGTAAAAGATTAGGCATGTTATACTAAATATAAATGATTTTCACCGGTATTTCTATTATAGTTAAGAGTTCACAAGCCTTTTGCAAGGTGTCAAAGAGAAAACTTACAGTTAGGAAACAATCTTTGATAATGTTTCGGAATGACGTTTTTGGAACTAAACGGCCAATAATATTACTTGTGTAAATACCTATGCTTGTTATGGTAGCATCAAAACCAATACCACTTACAGAAAAAGATAACCTTACGATGAAGGCTACCCGCAGATAGAAGTTGAAAATAACGATCTCTTTCAGGAGCTTACATATCACATATTAATTTTGAATGATTATTTTTAAATAATTAGCAGAAGATTCGTACATTATAGTGTAGAAGTAGCCCATCGGCGTTCCAATATTTAAACGAAATAAACTAAATAAAACGGCTTGCAAATTGGTAACTATCGTCGCATTTATTTCACTAATATGATACCAGGGGTATTTTATTAATTAAGTGTGAAGACATAGATTATTTTAGGCCCTGTATTTACAATCTAAATTTACTTATGCAGGAAAATTTATTAGACGATGTTCCTCAAAAAAAATTATATAAAGATATTGCTGTTCGTGCAGGGACATTTGTAGGAGGCCCGGTAGTTGCCGGCTACATGATAGCAGAAAATTTTAAAGTTCTTGGTCAGGCGGATAAGGTAAAAACAACCTGGATACTTGCAATTATTTCGACAGTAGTGATATTTGGTGCTGCTTTCTTAATACGTGGAATGGAAAAAATACCTAACTACATCATTCCCTTTATTTATACGCTGATAGCTTCATACATAGTCAGGCAATCCCAGGGAGGCGAAATCAGGAACCATATTGAAAAAGGCGGGCAAATGTATTCTATTTGGCGGGCATTACTAATAGGCTTAATTGGTTTGTTAGCTACAGTAACTATTATTTTTATTCTTCTTCTTTTAACTGATAAAAATTTACTACAACAATAACTTATGCCATATCCGCTTTGTGAAAATGTGACCACGGATAATGGTGAATACCAATACACATACCGGTAAAGCCAATCACTATTATTGATGGTTGATTGGCAGCATTTGCTTTGGACTATATTTTTGTTGGCAAGAGTTGCGAAATTCGTGTAATCATTTTGCACCATTTTATTTTTAATCTGGATTTGAACCATATTCCCCAAAAAGAGATTCTGCCGGTATAGAACAGAGAGTTTAATTCCCCACCCGTTGCATTTGCTGTAAAAAAACTTTTATTTCTTATATATTAAATACGTGATTGCGTTCTGGCATATAATTAGAACTATTAATTGTAAGATGTTGGCGCGTCCGGGGTAGACTTTCATTCTGCCCTTTTTTTCTGCCTTATTTTTCCCCGGTGTTAACAGCCGGTATTTAAAACTTTATCAGACCGGTCTTTTCTTTATAAACGATGATAAGATTATTTCCAAACAGCTAATCTGCGATTTCATATCTATCCGTAAGGAGATCCATATTTTTGTACGGAGGGTTCCAAAACCTCCAATTACTGTTGTAAAGAAAAAGTTTCATATTAATTTGCAGCATTGTAAGAAAATCCATCGTCAATGAATTCATATACCCGTAAACAGGAAATAGTTAATGGCCTCACAGCTGCTATCGGTACACTGTTTGGTATTAGTGGCCTCCCTGTTTTGGTGGGCCTTGCTACTGCACACAGGAATACGCCTGGTATTGTAGGGGCTGGTATTTATGGCTTCTGCTTTTTATTGCTGTTCACCTGTTCAACAGTGTATCATTTTGCGCAGGAGCCTGATCTGAAGCGAATGTTTAAAGTTTTGGATCACATCAGCATTTATTTTCTTATTGCCGGGACCTACACACCTCTTCTACTCGTATACATGGATAATGATTTTGGTATTACCATCTTATCAGTATTATGGGCGCTTACAGTTTTGGGCATTTTTTTTAAGATACGTTTTACAGGAAGATTTGAGATCATTTCTACTATCATTTACTTACTTATGGGGTGGATCATGGTAGCAGGTGGTAGAAAATTCTTCGACGATCTGCCTCTATCGGTATTGATCTTCATTTTTGCTGGCGGTGGATTCTATTCCATAGGTGTTTTTTTTTATATATGGGACAAATACTATTATACACATGCTGTGTGGCATTTATTTGTACTTGCAGGAGCTATCAGCCACTATGTGGCAGTTCTCCTTGCCATGTAAACCTGGATTTTTTAATGGGAAATTATACTACTGCCATGTTAAGTGTAAAATGACCAAGATAATGACACGAATTTTATGCACAAACCTGCCTGACGGCAGACAGGTTGCACGAATGACCTTGCTGTTTTTTTTTAATTCGTGTAATAAATATTTCGTCAAAAGATGGTTACACAGCACTACAGGTAATATTCATTTTCTCCTTTTTGATGCTCAACATTCTTTTGCACTTCATTTGCCCGCAATTCAATGCGCCTTATTTTTCCACTGATCGTTTTAGGAAGCTCTGTTACAAATTCAATAATGCGGGGAATTTTGTAAGAAGCTAAATTCTTCTTTGCGAATGTAAAAATTTCATGTGCTTTTGTTTGATCAGGAGCATGTCCGCTATTCAATACGATAAATGCTTTTACGATGAAACCTCTCAATGGATGCGGGGTGCCAACCACTGCAGATTCCACCACAGATTCATGTGCGAGCAAAACACTTTCTACTTCAAATGGCCCCACACGGTAATCAGAAGTTTTTATAACATCATCATCCCTGCCAACAAACCAGATAAAGCCATCTTTATCCTTGTATGCTTTGTCGCCTGTGTAATACAAAGAAAATTTGAATACATCTTTCTTTTTTTCGGGCTCGCCAAAGTAATCCGAAAATAAACCGTTGGTCTTCCCTGTGTTGGTTTTAACAGCGATATTGCCTTCTTCATTTACGGGCAATTCATTTCCATTTTCATCCGCAATGACAATATCATACATAAATGTTGCCTTACCCATCGAACCGTATTTTACCGGGCCGTCCGGTAAATTGGCCACCATGCAGGTACTTTCTGTTTGCCCATACCCATCGCGAAGTGTGAGCCCTGTGCCTTTCTTCCATGCTTCAATGATCTCCGGGTTTAATGGCTCACCGGCCGCAACGCATTCTCTCAGGTTGAATGCATATGATTTTAAATCTTCGAGTATAAGCATGCGCAACGCAGTGGGTGGCGCACAGAAAGTTGTTATTTTATATTTTTCAAGCATTGCCAGTTGTTCACCCGCGTTGAACCCTCCTGTTTGATAAAAAGCGAAAACGGTTGCACCAACACTCCATGGCGCAAAGAAACTGCTCCATGCAAATTTTGCCCAACCGGGTTGGGAAATATTGTAGTGCACATCACCCTGCTTTATCCCAATCCATGAAGCAGTGGTGAGATGTCCAAACGGGTAGCTTAGATGCGTATGCGTTACAACCTTTGGCATTCCGGTAGTTCCTGATGTAAAGAATAAAAACAAAGGGTCATCTGCATTTGTATCCGCAGCATCAGCAATGCTTTCTTCTTCATAAATTTTATCAAATGAAAGCCACCCCTCTCTTGTGCCGTTCACAATAATTTTTAAGGACACAGCCTTGCCCGATAATACTTCTGCTTCATCAATTTTTTCAGTGTTATCCAAATCAGCAATTAATGCTGCAGGCATCAATTTATCGAAACGGTAAACAATATCATGAACACTCAATACCGTTGCGGCGGGTATTAAACGAAAGCCACCTTTTATGGAAACAAGTACAGTAAGCCAGTTTTCCGGGAGCAGGGGCATTTGCGAAAAGATGACATTACCCGGATGTAGTCCGTGTTTCCTCAGAAAATTCAAAAACCGGTTGCACTGAACACTCAGATCTTTAAAAGAAATTTCTTTTGTTTGATCAGCATCCGTCCACACAAGTGCCTGTGCATTGGGGTGATCTTTCACATTGATGTTTTCAAAAACTTCAGTTACCCAGTTAAATTTTTGTGGCTTTTCAATATCCAATGCTCTCAAGGCTTCGTTTTGTTTACCGGCAATCATTTTTAGAATCTGCCGGTACAAATTTTCAGTATGCATAAGGCAAAAATTTTGGCGATCGTAAAATTACTAATGAACCGCCAAACATTAGTTGAATATTTAATTTTTGCCTGGTAAAATGCGTCTGCTAACAAAGGTGGCCGACAGGCAACTACTTCTAAAAATTTACCGTTCTTCTATAAGTATTATGCGATTCTTCCCTGTTTTAAAAAGACTGGTACGAAATACCAGGAGCATCTAAGCATGACTGTTAGTACAACAAAAATTACCGGTAATTCTCCCTGCGTACAGTGGCATAAAGATTCTTATTTTTGACAACATTGAAGATTACAAATTTTTTATATCGGATTATTCACTGGGAGACCTGGCCTTACCTCGTGAAATATATTCCATTAGGCCCGGCCTGGCTATGGTATTGCCTTAGGTCCCGTTCATTTTGGTTCTTTACACCATCCAACCCAACATTAACCTTTGGAGGGTTTGAAGGTGAAAGCAAAAATGAGATGTATGTGCAATTACCACCCGGCAGCTATCCGCGAAGTATTTTCATTTCTCACTCTTTAACTTTTGCACAAGTCATGGAAATTATTAATACAGGTAATTTTAAATTTCCATTTGCTGTAAAGCCTGATGTTGGCATGATGGGGTTTATGTTTAGAAAAATTGAGAATGCAGGGCAATTTAAAAAATATCATGCGGCAATGCATGTTGATTATATTCTCCAGCATTTCATCGACTACCCTCTTGAAATAAGTGTATTTTATTACAGGTATCCAAATGAAGCGTCAGGCCACATCACGGGTTTTTTAAAAAAGGAATTTCTGCAGGTTACCGGGGATGGAGCTTCTACCTTGTTAGAACTGATACTGCAATATCCGAGGGTAAGATTCAGGGTAGAAGAAATGAAA
Organism: Ginsengibacter sp.; assembly: GCA_040005125.1. Classification (GTDB taxonomy): domain Bacteria; phylum Bacteroidota; class Bacteroidia; order Chitinophagales; family Chitinophagaceae; genus Ginsengibacter. The sequence goes on along the minus strand of JBDTZL010000099.1, from coordinate 1,816 downwards.
TTAAAACATGAAACGAGATTGAATCAAATTATTCCTGAGGGGGAAATATATTGCCTTTCATACGCATTAAATCTTAGCCGCGGAGGTAAGCTCGTAAGCCTCGCGCCTGAAAAAGATAGCAGGTTATTAAAGGTTTTTGATGAGCTGAGTCATTATACAAAACATTTTTATTATGGACGCTACGACATAAAATGTTTATCAATCGAAGATCTTAAAAAGGGACAAAATTTTTCAATTCTTGAATACAATGGCAGTGGTGCAGAACCGCATCATATATATGGTGATGGCAATTCTCTCCTCCAGGCATACAGGATCGTTCTCCATCATTGGAACGTTCTGTATAAAATTTCCAAACTGAATCACAACAACGGCCGGCAATACTGGACTTTTCGTAAAGGATTTCAGTTCTTAAAAAGAGCCAGGCAACATTTTAAAATACTCAGAAAGCTCGACACAACTTTTGAAATATAATCGGCGTTTGGTTTAGTTATGTGAGTAATATATTTTGTATAATTTTTAGATTGATTTTTTTTGGCACGTTTTTATTGCTGGAAGAGAATATGACATTAGAAAAAAGCATGGCGCCCGTAAATGAAAAGGAAGGTATTAAACAGGAATATTTATCCTATATAAATAGCAAAGACTTTGCGTGTATAGGAGCAAAAGCTGCCCTCGCAAAGGAACAAATACATTGCTTCGTTGCTGATAATATGGCTTGCCCAAAAGACGACAGGGATATTTTGAATTTCCTTTACAAGTTTATAGATGAGTATCGGAACTCAGATGAACTATATCACAGTGCAGCGGTAATATTTAAAGGGCCCACATTTATTAATGATGAACAGTTTGATAAATTAATGTGGCAAAGGCTGCAGGCGATTTCTGATTTCGATGCTGCAAATTATAAATATGATCAACGGGTTGATGCGGATCCTTTTTCATCCAATTTCAGCTTCAGTCTCAGGGAAGAGTCTTTATTTATAATAGGGCTGCATCCCGCAGGCAGCAGGCCTTTGCGTCGTTTTAATTACCCTGCTTTAATTTTTAACCCACATTTACAATTTGAACAATTGCGCCAATCGGGTAAGTATGAAAAAATAAAACATGTTGTAAGAAAGCGTGATATTGCATTCTCTGGTTCCATTAATCCGATGCTTAAAGATTTTGGAGATGCATCAGAAGTGTTTCAATACAGCGGGCGCAAATATGATGACACATGGCAGTGTCCTTTAAAAATTAATCATGGAGCAACTGAACATAATACCTCGACGTAGTGGGGTTGCCTTTGTTTTAAAGAAAAATCAGCAACTTAAAGTGGTTGACATAGAAGGGGAGCAGGTATCGGATTTTATCTGCTATAATTTAAACGACACATCAGAATATCTCTCTTCAGGGCGTACAATTGATTATGCAGAAACAATTTTTCTTACAAAAGGACATTCATTTTATTCAAACAGAAGCAACGTAATGTTTGAAATGATTGAAGATACGGTAGGCAGGCATGACTTTCTTCTTACTCCCTGCAGCGCCGATACATTCCGCATTATTTATGGACATTCCACCCCACATTGTGGCTGCCTGGGAAACCTGTCTACAGCTTTAAAAGAATTTGGAATTTCCGCTGATGACATTCCTACCTGCTTTAATATATTCATGCATGTTGCGGTTGATGGTGAAACCGGGAAGATTGAGGTGTTACCGCCCAAAAGCAAGGCAGGTGATTATGTGATACTTGAAGCAAAAATGGATCTTATTGTGGGTATGACCGCATGTTCTGCAGAAATGTCAAATAATTATTCTTTTAAGCCGATAGGCT
>JBDTZL010000137.1:0-5113 GCA_040005125.1 Ginsengibacter sp. | reverse complement strand
GAAAGCGGGCACGAATGGTTTGGCAATAACATTACTTCAAAAGATATTGCTGATAGCTGGATACACGAGGGATTTACCAACTACAGCGAAACACTTTTTACCGAATATTATTTTGGTAAAAAAGCCGCTACAGAATATGTTGCCGGCATAAGAAAAAATATTGAAAACAAGCAACCCATCATTTCTCCATATGGCGTAAACGCTGATGGCCCGATAGATATTTATTACAAAGCGGGAAACATGATACACACTATTCGCCAGGTAATTAATAGTGATGAAAAATTCAGGAACATTTTAAGGGGACTTAATAAAACATTTTATCACCAGACAGTTACTACCAAACAAATTGAGGATTTTATCAGCAAGCAATCGGGCATAAATTTTTCCAAAGTATTTGATCAATATTTAAGAACTATACAAATTCCTGTATTGCAATATAAAATCAACAAGGGCATGCTTTCTTATCGCTGGACGAATTGTGTACCGGGATTTAATATGCCCGTGAAAATCCTGAATGAAAAAGGAAGCCTCATATTTATTCATCCTGCTGAAAAAATGCAGCTTTTAAAGACAAGCGTTTCAGAATTAAAAGTGGATGAAAATTTTTATATAAATACGAATCAAATTAATTAAATATAATTTAGCGGCTTAAACCTGTCTATGTCGCAGATACGGAGGCAAAGTATCATATCAACCATTTTTGTTTATTCCGGCTTTTTTATTGGCTTTATAAATACCTACCTGTTTACAAGGCAGGGCTCGCCATTTACTACTTCACAATATGGATTAACAGGAATTTTTATTGCAGTCGGTAACCTTATGTTTGCATTTGCCAACCTCGGAATGATCTCTGTCGTTTATAAATTTTATCCGTATTATAATGACAATCTTCCCAAAAAGAAAAATGATCTCTTAACGTGGGCATTTGTAGTAAGTCTTATAGGATTTTGTTTTGTAATACTTACGGGCGTTGTTTTTAAAGATCTTGTAATACAAAAATTTGGGGCTAACTCGCCTCAATTTATACAATATTATTTTTGGGTGTTTCCATTTGGGTTTTCACTTTTATTATTTTCCATTCTTGAAGTGTTTGCATGGAATATCCGTAAATCGATATTCACTACATTTTTAAGAGAAGTGCTTTTTCGCGGACTTACAACTATTCTCATTTTCCTGCTGAGTTTTAAGCTCATCAGCAGCTTTGATACATTTATTAAATTATATGCTGTAACCTACGGAATTGTTGCCGCAGCCCTGGTGATGTATTTAATATGGAAAAAAGAATTGCACTTCACGTTTGTGCTCAGCAGGGTTACCAAAAAATTTTATAAAAAAATTATTTCATTGGCATCACTCATTTATGTTGGCGGAACGGTTTTGATGATAGCCCAGTTTATTGACACTATCGTTATCATGTCTGTTTTGGGTACGGCTTATGCGGGCATTTTTGCATTGGGCAGCGTCGTTGCAGGATTGGTTCAGGCACCGCAAAGAGGCGCTGTTGCTGCATCTATACCTACCCTTTCCAAAGCATGGAAAGATAAAGACTATGATAAAATCAATCTTATTTACCAGAGATCCGGGATCAACCTGCTCATTGCATCGCTGGGTATTTTTTTAGTAATCTGGCTTAATTATACCGATGCAGTAAAAACTTTCGGGCTCAAGCCAGACTATCTTCAATCGCAATGGATATTTTTCTTTTTGGGTATGGCCCGTATCATTGACCTGGGTACAGGGGTCAATGCTCAAATTATCGGTACTTCTGTTTTCTGGAGATTTGAACTTCTAAGCGGCATTATTTTATTCTTACTCATAACTCCCTTAAGCTATTTATTAGTGAAACAATTTGGTATTATAGGTGCCGGCTATTCCAATGTGATATCTTTTACTGTTTACAATATTATACGCATCATTTTCCTGCAGAGAAAATTTAATATGCATCCATTCAGCGCAAAAACTGTCTATTCAATAATCATTGCATTTGTGTGCTTTATTGCATGCTATTACACTTTCCGTAGCCTGCATGGTTTTTTTGCAATTATTCTAAAAAGCTCTGTGTTTACAGCATTATATGCAGGCGCCATTATTTATTTTGATCTTTCACCCGATGTATTGCCCGTATTGGCCATCATTAAAAAAAGAACCAAAAAAAGACGACAGTAAAAACCGGGATAAAAATTTATCCTAACCCGGTGCACAATTTTCTTTCAATACAATTACCTGCCAAAAATATTTTTGATATAACTATCACCGATATTACCGGCAGGCAAATCTTTAAAGGAAAAAAAGCCGGGCCGCAATCACAAATAAATTGCGCAGGTTTTCCAAAGGGAACTTATTTCCTGAAAGCGGCAAATAACAACAAAACGTTTACTGAGAAATTCACTAAACAATAATATAAATACCCATATTATAAAATATATTCTAACAAAAACCTTTTTTGCAAAAAGTACCTTTTGTGGAGGGCCCGGGAGACTGATATAATAAATTTAAGCTCCTTTTTGGCCAGAGCACTAACTAAAAACATCGAAAAAGGGAAGTCTCTGCACTTCCCTTTTTATTTTTTCCAGTCTTAATATTTTCAATTTCCCATTATCCGGATCTCTTTTTACCAAGCGCTCTTGTTTCCGCATCATCCAAAACCACAGATATTTCAAAATCCATCACGCTGTTCCAGTTAAGAGCCCAGTTGGAAATAGCTTCGGCATTATCCGACTCATAAATGACAACCCGTTTTGAAGACACTAAATCATGCCACCGGCCGATGAGATTGATTTGTTCGCCCATATCTTTTTTATCATCATCAGGAGACATTTCTGAAAATCCTTTCAGTGCATCGTGTCTTTTTTCCGGATGCAATTTTTACAATAACATAAATTTCATTTTAGACCTCCTTTGTTTTTAAAAATTTTAAAAAATAAATATGATGAAAAATGAAAACATAATTTTCTCAGAAGCTGTTAAAAATGAAATTTTTGTTTACCATATTGCGGTTGGAGAGGATGCCAACCGCGGCGTTCCGCCGTGGCCGGTGGTGCCTCCGGCCACCACTTTATACTTATACGAAATCTTACAAATAATCTTTAAACAGCCTCTCAGGCTTCGCGGCCTTTATTTATGTGTCTTGGGTGCAGGCAGCGATACTTCGATATTTATTTGGAATCTTTCTTTTTACCGTCAGCAATTTTTTGAAGAGCGTTAACAGAACTCGTGGTAAATGGATATTTTTCCAAAGACATCTTATAATATTTTTCTGCATTTACAACATCTCCGTTATCGAGATAAAATTCTCCCATCGAATCGTAAGGATTACTTCCGTCGGGATACATTGAAATATACTTTTCAAAATTTTGTTTTGCCATCGCGGTGTCCTTTTTATCCATCTTATAATAATAAGCTATGGTATTATACATGGATGGCTGGTCAGGAAATTTCTTTAAAAAGTCCTGGGCTGCTGTAAACCGTTCTTCAGGCGTAGCACGGGTTTGCACATAAATATTTGCTAACATTGCGCCATCAGGAAACATCGTGTGAAGTTTGCCCCAAATATCCCTCCTGGTTTCCGCAGTAGATTTTTCGTCAACTGTTGATGCAAATAATTTCTCACCTTCTGTTTTGTTGTCAGCACTTTTAAGAGTTTTCTGAATATAAGCCTTTCTCGCTTCTCCTCTCGTAAGATTGGACATGAAAACAAGAGCAACTGTAAAATCCGGGTCAAGTTGTAAAGCCCCCGAAAAGTCTCCATAAGACCGTTCAAACTCGGCATTCAAATAATGATCCGCCCCTTTCATTGCCAGGTCTTTTGCGGCATCAGATGTGGTGGTCCAGGTCATCTTTTGTGAAAAACCCGGAACAGTGAATAACATAATAAGCATGCATAGGATGCTCCCGTTAAATTTTCTCATAATAAATTTTTTAGTTTGTAAATAATAAATAAAAGGCACGAAATAGGTGTGAAAAATATGTTAGCTTATTTTTGCAGACGAGAGGAAGAACAAGATAAGTATTTTTAGTTTATGTCAATTACTCTTTATAAAGAAAAAGTTACCTGAAATCTGGATGCCGGATATACCCTTACCGGGGGATATAGAATCCACTTTCATGGCTTATATAGCCGGCGCGGGTAATACCTATTAACGATTTGAACGAATATTCCTGCCGCAGGACTTCATTAACCTGCAAAACAATAAGCACATCCATGTTCCTGAGCCCTGCCTACCGCCCAAACCCCTGACGGAACAATTTGTACTCCCGGTAATATGCCGGAAACCCAGTCTTTTTTTACAACAGCAGCATCCATATTCATACTTTGTGCGACAACAGCACTTAATACAGTGAGCGCCATATCACATACGCAAAACATCGCACCACTGTCTTGCAGTTCGTTTATGCCAATCGCTACAGCGCCTATACCAGGCACCTTGAAATCGCCTGGTTTTGGGTGCCAGAACATGTTACGGATGGAAGGAGCTTTTGTTGCGGGGTCATTAATCTTAAAAAACTCACCGAATTTATACTTTTCCCAAAGACGGCTTTCCATTGCGTACGGGATACCATCGTGCCTTAGAACAACAACAACTCCATTTTCTTTCTCGGGTGTACCAGTTGCAGCATTGCTTAATAAAAAAACTTTCGGCCACGCAAATGGTAATACTTCGTTTGGCTTTGTCACATCAAACATGATACGGTGCTTTCCTTTTGTGTCCAATTGATTAAACCATGTATCAGCATCAGAATCATCGGGCATGCCTGCATGAGGGCCAGCCGACAAAGGGATTGGGGGAGTGAACATGGTTAAACTTAATGCTGCGGCGCCTGTGGCTACCTGCTTCAAAAAATCGCGACGCTCAGTGATGTTGTCGGAAATATTCTTTTTCATGTCAGAAAAATTTAAGATGAATAATGGTGGATTCAGCAATGAAAAATTACAATCTTTTTGTTTTTTTTAATAATTTTTCGTATTAAGTTTTTAGAATTTAATTTACACGCTTATGTAGAGAGGATTCGGATTCACTGTATGTTATCTGGAAAAAATATATTATCCTTAGCCCGATCGCAAGATCGCCTGTCATATAAAAAAAAATACCTCACATGTCTTAAAAACCTGTGA
>JBDTZL010000377.1:0-5119 GCA_040005125.1 Ginsengibacter sp. | reverse complement strand
TCCATATTTCGGAAAGAAAATATACGCAAGGCAACAGTGCTCAGCATGAATTATGACTTTGAAAAAAAGCAGGAAGTTTTGGCTGCTGAAAAGAAAAGGGCAGACGACCTTGCTAAAACAAAGCAACTGGCATTAATTATTGGATTATTGTTTGTTTTTATCCTGGCAGTGGTTGCACTTAACGGTTATCGCAATAAACAAAAAGCGAATACATTATTAACGCAGCAAAAGCAAAAGATAGAGAGCACTTTATCAGAACTTAAATCAACCCAGGCCCAGCTTATCCAATCAGAAAAAATGGCAAGCCTTGGTGAGCTCACCGCGGGCATTGCACATGAGATACAAAACCCTTTAAATTTTGTAAATAATTTTTCTGAGTTAAATAAGGAATTAATTGAAGAGCTAAAAACTGAAGCGTTTGCGGGTAATAACAATGAAGTTATGGCTATTGCAAATAATATTAGTGCCAATGAAGAAAAAATAAACCATCATGGAAGGCGGGCAGATGCTATTGTAAAAGGCATGCTGCAACACAGCCGCAGCAGTACAGGCTTGAAACAACCGACTGACATCAATGCACTGGCCGGCGAATATTTACGTCTTTCTTACCACGGGCTGCGTGCAAAAGACAAGTCATTTAATTCAACTTTCAAAACTGATTTTGATCCAGCAATTGAAAAAATAAATATTATCCCGCAGGACATGGGAAGGGTTTTATTGAATTTATACAACAATGCATTTTATGCAGTTTCAGAAAAGAAAAACAAATTAAATGAAGGATATGAGCCCACGGTTTCTGTGAGCACAAAAAAAGTTGGCCGTAAAGTTGAAATAAGGGTAAAAGATAATGGCAATGGCATTCCACAAAAAGTATTAGATAAAATATTTCAGCCATTCTTCACCACAAAGCCAACAGGAGAAGGAACGGGACTCGGCTTGTCGTTGAGCTATGATATTATTAAAACTCATGGGGGAGAGATAAAAGTAGACACAAAAGAAAACGAAGGGACAGCGTTCACAATTGTTTTGCCTGTGAGCTCATGAATAAATCTTTAAAAGTAATACCGGATACTTTTTCCGGTTACAAGATTACCTCACATAAACAAATGTCTTCCGGCGCAGCTGTTCTTAACATGAACTGGAATACTCACCAGAACATCAGCTTCCGATCTCCAGGCCGTCTTCACAAAAATTTGCTATCCAAAAATTTCTGCTAACCGGGCGGCTCTAAAGAAACGTATATGCTATAAGTTCAATATTTTTATGAGACCAACAGTGACACAAATGAAAATTCACTTTTTATTTTTTTTTGTTGTAATAAGCATCCAGTCTGCAATTGCACAAAACCCAATTAAGGAACCGTTGCCTTCCAACAAGCCAGGTATCTATCAATTAGCCCAAATTGAAAGAAAGTACGGTATGTTTATTCATTTCGGTATCAACACATTTTACGACCAGGAGTGGACCGACGGAAGTAAGCCCGCCGCTTCTTATCGGCCCCTCACAGTAAATGCTGACCAATGGATTAGTACGGCCAAAGAGGCAGGTATGAAATATGTGATATTGGTAACCAAGCACGTGGATGGTTTTTGTCTCTGGAACAGTAAGTACACGCTGTATGATGTAGGTAGTTCCGGCAATAAAACAAACGTAGTAGAAGCTGTTGCCAGGGCTTGTAAAAAATATGGCGTAAGTATGGGCATTTATTATTCTCTTTGGGACAGGCATCAAAATGCTGATCTTGCCGATAGTTCATTAGACAAAGCATATAATAAATATGTAGTTAATCAAATTAAAGAACTAATCGGCATTACTAATAAATACACAAAAGTTGTAGAGTTATGGCTGGATGCCGGCTGGGAAAAAAAGAGGGAGCGCTGGCCAATAGCTGAAATTTATGAAACTGTAAAGAAGATGGCACCTCAATGCCAGGTGGGTGTAAACTGGTCTATTGGGAAACCTGGTAATCCTGATCCTGACTCTGCATTTGTATTACCAACGATGCAAAAGACGGGCTACCCGATACGTTATTTCCCAAGTGATTTCAGGATGGGTGATCCTTACCTTCCTGCTGATCCCGATCCGAAATTATTTTCTCACAATGGCAAGTTATATTATATGCCATGGGAAACCACGGTATGCATAAGCCAAAAATGGTTTTACAATACAACGGATACTGTTTACAAAACTCCGGAAGAACTGCTGCAATTATACAAAAGAGCGACATCGCAGGATAATATACTCATTCTGGATCTGCCACCAGACCCGACAGGAAAGTTAAGAGAGAAAGACCGGGAATTAGTGTTTGCATTAAGAAAGCTGATCTTCAGGGAATACGGAATTAAGAAGAATAAATACAACTGAATGTCTTATTTCGTTGAAGTTGGTTGTTTAAAATGGCAGTCACCTGCATCATTAATTTTTATAAACCCTCTTTCAATTACTATTCGTATCTATTTTCATTTATAAGTTCTAGTTTTATCGAAGTATGGTTTTATTTAGATAAAACTTTATTTTCTGAATTTTCAAAAGTAAATGAATAAGAAATTTTTATAAGATCGCTGTACATAACAACACGCAATCAACTAAAAATTCTTGACTATTAATACAATCAATATATGAAATACCCACGATTGTTATCATCAGGTGCCAACAATAAAGTGATTGCTCTTTCAGAAACTGAAGTGGCAAAACTGTTTACAGGAGATACCCGCTCAGATATTGGTTCCGAGGCGGAGAAAATGAAATTTGCCAATACAATAAATGATCTGGTAGTAAAATTTATACGACTGGATTTTGATGAGGCATTGCAGGCGGAAAAGCTGGTGATGGAAAGAATTTACCCGATTGACTTCAGGGCTTATGAAGTTGAAAAAAGGGAGCTTTGGATAGACGTGTTTGAAGACGAATTAAAGCAACTCCATGATAATGGCTTTGTACACCGTGACTTAAAAAGACCATCGGGTTTAGATGGAATGTATTTTGATAATATATTGCTTACCGGTAACGGGCTGCGCCTGATAGATGTGGGCATATCTGCATTGAAAAGCCAGGTGAGCGATAGGATATTTGATAGATATGTGGAAACGGAATTGCAGGAGATAAAAACGTTCAGAGAATATTTTCTAAATCGTTAAAATTCATGCACCTAACCGCTGCCCACATCGATTATTATCATATCTGCCACCGCAAACTATGGCTGTTTGCGAAGGGCATAAATATGGAGCATGCGTTAGTTTTGCTTTAGACCAGGTATGCGGAACATGAACTAACTCTCTGTCATCACCAATGCTTTACAATGTGCACATTTTGAGAAAAACTTTTACATGACGGATACCTTCCTCACATTTCAAAAATTTAATGACATAGAATTGGCGAAAGAAATTGCGGAGCGGCTTAAACAAAATGACATTGAATTTTTATTAGAGGATAATCGAAAATTTTTTGACCCGAGCTTTGCCAATAATACATTTGAGCCTGACATCAGTATTAAGTTGCGGCCAGCCGATTTTGCGAAAGCTCATAAATCCCTGGAAGCGTATTATCAAAAGTATTTGGACAATGTTGACAAAGACTATTATTTATTCGCATTCAGTGATGAAGAACTGGTAGAAATAATTTCTAAGCCTGATGAATGGGGACATTTTGATTACCAGTTAGCACAAAAAATACTCAGAGACAGGGGAAAGGAAATAAAACCGGAAGCCGCGGATCTGTTAAAAACACAACGTATCAGGGAACTGGCAAAGCCAGGCACTACGGACAAGTATTGGATTTATTTTGGTTACTTCTCGGCAATTTTTGGAGGCTTATTTGGATTAATAATTGGCGGCACACTTGCTTATTTCAAAAAAACACTTCCAAACGGAGAGAGGGTTTATGCTTACAGGGAAGAAGACAGAAATCATGGAATCCGGATATTATTAATTTCGGTTGTTAGTTTAATTTTTTGGGTTATTGTTCGGTGGAACTTGTAAGAGAATATTAGAAAAGTGAATGCACAATACCCCGTCGCTGCAAGGCTGGCGGGCAAATAACAAATCATAGGCAAACCATTGATTATTTTCACTTCGCGAAGAATAAAGAAAATATAACTTCAGCATTAGAATAACAACCGGCTTCGGTTCCGGGCTCAATTTATTGGTTCCGGTAATCATGTAAGCCTGGAAAATTAATTAACTGATCAAATAATTAAATTGCCTGCAAGTAATACCTCTTTGGAAACCGGTAATCTCAGCGTAAAATTTTTCGCATCAGGCTACTGGACTGCATTTGCCAAAATCTTAAATATAAAAAGTGATCAGTTGATTCGCAAATTCTATGCTACCTGGTGCCTGGTAAGGCATACTAAGTATGGTATTATTCTTTTCGATACAGGATACACTGAAAGATTCCATTCGGCCACAAAAAATTATCCCGATAAAATTTATTCATTTGTAACACCGGTATATATTGATAATAAGGATTCTGCAAAAGCGTTGTTACAAAAGGAGGGGATATCTGCAAATGAAGTTAACTATATTATTATCTCGCATTTTCATGCCGGTCATATTTGTGGCTTACAGGATTTTCCGAAAGCGCAATTTATTTGCTCTAAAGATGCTTATGAAGAATTAAATTCCTTACACGGATTCAAAGCAGTTAAAAAAGGGATATTAAAAAAATTATTGCCGGAGAATTTTGCATCCAGGATTTTATTTATTGAAGTTTGAAGCGTCCGGCAACATAGCATAAGCTAACGTTAAGGCTTGCGTTCGGTGGGCATTTCATAATGTCCTGCCGGAACTGAAACCCAATTAAAAAGCTAATGTTGAAGTTACAACTAAAGCCGAATTCCATCAGCCGAAACTGAAGCTGATAGTGATATACAGCTCATTGCCCGTTCGTCCGGCCCTACTGACGCAAAGCCTTAATGTTAGCAGCAGTTTTTCTTTCTACTGTCGTTGCGATAAAGTTGTCAACAGATTTTCCAGGTAGTTCAATGTCATAGTAAATCCTCCCTGGAAGCCCATTTCAATCATCTTCTCAAAGCGGGCAAGGGATTCATTTTTAATAGTAATACTGACTTTTGTTGTTCCGTTTTGTTCGCTGAAATTCAAATCCCAATCAGAACCCGGCA
>JBDTZL010000300.1:0-17388 GCA_040005125.1 Ginsengibacter sp. | reverse complement strand
TCAGCTTTTTATCGTAACCTATAGTTAACTTTTCATTTAAATCATTGGATAGAACCAGGGAATAATCCTTAATCTCTTCGAGGCTAAGATTAATCCGGCACGGAAAAGATATCTTCCCGGCCAGAGCAGATAAATCATAGTTTTTCTTTACTTCAAAATTTCCTTTGCTGATTGGGGTTGATTGAATTTTATTTAGTTGGTAAACAGGTTCCGAAGCCAGGAACACATCTTTCCCAACATGCTTTATATGTAGTTCCCTTGGAATGGTCATGGCATTTCTCCACCTGGCCGTAGGAACCTGGTTTGCATACATCCAGTTACTCATCCAGCCTAGAAATATTTTTTTATTACCTGTATTGCTCCAGGTAATGCCCGCATAATCATCCGGCCCATAATCCAACCACTTTGTGTCAGTGCCTGAAGGTGTAAATGTATTTCCGTCAAAATTACCCAGGAAATATTGAGTGCCCGAACCTTTGTTGGGTGCCCCCGGGTTCAGGCTCACCACTACCACCCAAACTGTTCTGCCATTATCCTGTAAGGTGAAAAGGTCGGGGCACTCCCATACGCCACCATGTGCGCCAATACCCTTTCCGAACTCAGATTCCTTTTTCCAATTCTTTAAATCAGGAGAAGAATAAAAAGTTATCCTGTCTTTGGTTGCAAGCGTCATTATCCATTTTTTACCTGGCTCATACCACATCACTTTAGGGTCGCGAAAATCAGTTATGCCGGGATTTTTCAATACAGGATTACCCGCATATTTTATCCATGCTTTTCCGTCATCGAGACTATAGGCGATGCTTTGGTTTTGAAAGTCGTTTCTTTTTTCTTTTTCTCCTTTTGGATCATGATGGGTAAAAATGGCTACGAGAGGGATTTTACCTTTTTTCCCGAACCCGGAAGTATTATTATAGTCAACTACCGCGCTACCTGAAAAAATATAGCCCAGGCTATCAGGGTAAAGCGCAACAGGCTTTTGTTGCCAGTGAATTAGATCTGTGCTGGTAGCATGCCCCCAATGCATAGGCCCCCAAATAGTACTGTCAGGATAATATTGAAAGAACAAATGATATATTCCTTTATAATATACCATTCCGTTTGGGTCGTTTATCCATTTTTCTTTGGGTGAAAAATGAACCTGGGGGCGGTACTGCTCATGATATCTTTCCTGCGCGGCACACTTTATTGCAATTATATTTATAAGACATATCGCAGTGGTGAAAAAAATCTTTATCCTATTCATGGCATCTATTTATTTAAGTGATGGGAAATCAAAATTTTGCCCTGCCCATCTTAGTCTGTGAATCTAAATCATAAGGGTCATCTTAATCGAATAACCTTTGTTTTGTTTGTAGAGACTGAAAGTAACATTTATCTGTCCTGTTGGGATCGGAAAGTATTCGTGCCGATTTTTAGTGAAGGTCACACTGCTTAAGAAAGAATGCCTGGTTTTTCTACAGCAAAAGATTTGTTAAGTATTTCTGCAACGATACCCTAACGCACGACTTTCCATTGCAAATTCAAGCAGGCGCTCCCATAGTTTCATAAATCCCGATACTGGTGATTAGAGCGGGATTTTTTGTTGTTTATGAAGATGGTAGGCAACATTCATAGGAGCTCTCCCGGGAACTGCGCCGGCAGGGAGATATCCCAAAGCACTTCTCCAAAGCATATTACCTTATGAGTATTTATATCTTCCATTGCAGGTTTTTGTTTTTGATACGCTTAAACTTATAGCTGCGTGAGAGATATTTTTGTTTTGGGGATCCTGGGTTTAATAAGCCTTGCTTCCAATTCTTCAAGAGGCACACCCTTAGTTTCGGGCATTTTGAATATTACCCATAACAATTGTAAAACCATCATACAGGCAAAAAACAGGAAGATAGGAGCAGGGCCAAACCTGGTCGCCATTATAGGAAATACGGTCGTTATAATGGCAGCTAAAATCCAGTGAGTTGTACACCCGAGTGACTGGCCATATGCACGAACACTATTTGGAAATATTTCCGAAATAAATACCCAGATAACGGCACCCTGGCCGATGGCGTGAGAGGCGATAAATACAAAAAGAAGTGCTGGTACTATCATTCCGCCTACATGGTGAAAATAAAATGCTGCTGACACTGCTGCTAATGAAAGAATATACCCGATAGAACCAATTAACATCAGTTTCTTCCTGCCTAACCTGTCTATAAGGTATAGCCCGGCCATAGTAAAAATGAGGTTTACCAGGCCAATACCTGCGCTTTGTAGGAAAGCCGCCTGTTTGCCAATACCCGCAAGTTCAAATACACGCGGGGCAAAATAAATAATTGCATTAATGCCGGATAGCTGATTGAAGAAAGCAATCGATATTGCAAGAAAAATCGGAACACTAAACCTTTTGGTCAAAAATGCAGAAAGGCTTTCTTTCTGATGTTCCTCCTCGATAGACTTATGGAGGGCCAGTATTGCTTCATCTACACCTTCGGGATCACTTATCTCCAAAATCTTACGCGCAGTTTCATAGTCTTGTCTGTGAACCATCAGCCACCTGGGACTTTCAGGAACGAACAGAACAAGAATGCAATAAATCAACGCAGGAATTGCCACTACACCTAACATTACGCGCCAGCTATCATCACCTCCAACACCCTGCAATAAATAATTTGAAAAATAGGCTATGAGAATTCCAAAAACTATATTGAATTGAAAAGTAGCAACCAGTTTTCCGCGATTCCTTGCAGGAGCAATTTCGGTAATATACATAGGGGCTACAACAGATGATGCCCCAATAGCCAAACCACCAAGAACCCGGAAACCCATAAATGAATAAACTCCGGGGGCCATTGCAGAACCAATAGCAGAGATCAGGTAAAAAATTCCGATCCAAAGAAGGGTTTTCTTTCTGCCAAATTTAGTAGCCGGGATACCTCCAACAAGAGCACCAATTACAGTACCATAAAGTGCTATAGCTATTGCAACGCCATGAAGCACGTCACTTAATCCCCAGATCCTTTTAATATCCTGTTCAGCACCGGAAATAACAGCAGTATCAAAACCGAAAAGAAATCCTCCAAGGGCCACTACAACGCTCCACAAAAGCAGTTTTTTGTTCATTATTAAGCAATTTGAAAACGAATATAGGCGTAAAGCAATTGGTTGATGATTCAAAATCAGAACTAATACCGCTAAATTTGTTTCACTAAGGTAATATTTTTAATCGATTGATAAAGTTGATTGTTAACAGTCAGGGACCAGGAAGCCCAAAAAATTGAGGGAATGGAAACCAGGGCCGACGCTTATATAACCAAGCCATTTAATTTATTGCTTTTACAAAAAACGATTAAACCCTGCTCCAAAACCGGGAAAAAATAAAGGATCATGTATTCAGGAGAAATTTTTTCGGAAGAAAAATCACAGGTCTCAAAAAAAACTGACCGCAAATTTATAATAGACTTTACGGCAATAGTAGAAAACAACATCAGCAATGACAAGTTTGGAGTGGTTGATATTTGCAATGAATTGGGAATCTCCCGGGTACAACTTTACAGGAAGGTAAGAGCCTTATTAAATTGTAATGTTAACGACTACATAATCACGACCCGCTTACAAAAAGCAAAATATTAGATGCAACACGAAAATCTTAGTATTTCAGAAATTGCTTTTAAGTCGGGATTTTCCTCAGTTGCATATTTTTCTACTGTATTTAAATCGAAATTTGGTGTAACGCCTACAGCGTTTAAAGAAAACTAAGATTGTTATATTAACCGGACTGGAAAAAGTACAGAATTTCAAAGTGTATTGTTCCATTCTATAAATGGATGATTAAACTTGCCAAAACAAAACACCGGCACCAAAGCAGGGCTTATCAAATTCCGGGCAGTTTGGATGGAATTCTTTCAATCAAAACTACCATCAATGGATATTAATCTTTAAACAAATATTTTTTGAATTCGGCATCGGGTAAAGTGGCAGGCTTACGGAAAGATATTTTGCATTATAATAACGAATGCCGGGCATGTGAAAGTTCATCGCCAGGCTGCCCGGGTGTTTTACCTTTGGTTTCCGGAAAATATTTCCAAACCACGAGCGCCTGGATAATCATCATTACAGAAAAAAAAGTAAATGCATAGCCGCTGCCGGATTTATATTCACCTGCAATTACAGGGAACAGGAATGAAATTACTGCTGCGAAAAACTGTGAAAACACAGAAAACACACAAACAAGAATCAGCCAGGCATGAAGGATTGGTTGCATCCCGAGCCTTGAAGGAAACACCATAAGTTGTTTCTTATAAATCATGTTTATCGATATTTTAAACGAAGATGAAGATTTTTGTATCCTGCTTTCTAAAGGAACCAGGAACTAACGGGCAACTATAAACGAAGTATGTTTTTATTTCATGGTCTTCTAATTCGTGAGGTACGCGGCCCCTGGTTCCGGGCATATTGAAAATCACCCATGAAAGTTGTAGACGCATGATGAAAGCAAAGAAACAGAAATATGGGACCGGGCCAAATCCCGCCGTATTGGAAACACTGTTAGTATAATGGCCGCCAGGGTCCGGTGAGCAGAATACCCGGTAAGTTGACCCTAAGCCTGAACATTATTTGGAAATATCCAACAATTTATTCTTCCTCTTTACTATGTTTTCTATATTCTTCTACCAGGGTTTTCTGAAGTTCAAATGGCACCGGTGCATACTCGTGGAACTTCATGGAAAACTTTGCCCTGCCTTTTGTAAAAGAACGCAGCGACGATGAATACCCATGCATTTCGGCCAAAGGCACATAGGCTGATATCTTCTGAAAATGACCCTGCGTTTCAATGGCTTCTACAATACCCCGCCTTGTTTGCAGGTCATTGATCACCGCGCCGGTCTGGTCGCCCAGGCAAATCACTTCCAGCAAATAAACAGGTTCCAGCAACTGTGGGTCAGCATTACCAAATGCCTGCCTGAAGGCCTGTAAGCCGGCGATCTTAAATGAAATATCATTGGAATCCACGGGGTGCATTTTTCCATCATACACGCACACGCGTATATCGCGTGCATATGAACCCGTTAGCGGGCCCGTTTGCATTTTCTCCATCACTCCTTTAAGAATGGATGGCAGGAACCTGTTTTCAATTGCGCCACCCACAATGCAATTATAAAACACCAGCTTCCCGCCCCACTCCAGGCTGTGTTCTTCCCGGTTCCTCACATTAAGCCCGGCCGGCTCCGGCATTCCCTCATGCCAGGGCTCAATACGCATATAAACTTCGCCAAACTGGCCGCTGCCACCGCTTTGTTTTTTATGACGATAATTAGCCTCAGCCATTTTTCGAATAGTTTCCCGGTAAGGTATTTTTGGCCGTCCGAAAACAACTTCAAGCTTATACTGGTGTTCGATCTTCCATTTTAATATAGCCAGGTGTAGTTCGCCCTGGCAATGGATCAGTGTTTGTTTTAGTTCGGGCGATACTTCCACTTTAACAGTATCATCTTCTTCCCGGATACTGTGCAATGCCTGTGATAATTTTTCCTCCTCGCCTTTTTTTACCGTTTCAATATAAACCGTCATATTAGGAGACGGAAAAACTATTTTAGGCAGTTCCAGGTTTTTTCCCTTTTCATGCAGCGTATTGTTTACGTGGGTATTCTTAAGTTTGAGCGTGGCCCCGATATCACCCGCCACCAGTTCATTCACATTGATGCGGTTATGGCCCTCCACGAGTAAGAGCTGGTTTAATTTTTCAACCACTCCGGTGTTTTCATTTACCAGTTCCATTCCTGCTTTCACAGTTCCGCTGTACACTTTAAATAAACTTAATTCGCCTACATGCGGTTCAGAAATTATTTTAAAGATAAAAATACAGGCAGGACCGCTGGCGTCGCAAACCAATGTATCGCCGGTTACTGTTTTCTGCGGGGGCATTTCATTGGCGCTGGGGCAAACCACATCTATAAAACCCATCAGGCGGGTGCTGCCTACATTATTTTTTGCAGAGGTACAAAACAGGGGGAAAAGGTCATGATGGATCATGGCTTTCTTAATGCCGTGTTTCAGTTCTTCCTCGCTCAATTCTCCTGCCTCAAAATATTTTTCCATCAGTTCCTCGTCATTACTGGCCACAACTTCTATTAATTCTTTGTGCATAGCATCGGCACGTTCCCTTTCGCTATCCGGTATGGGTAATTCTTCTGTTTTGCCATTTGAAAAACGGTACATCACCATGTGCAGTGTATCAATGATCTCATTAAAACCAATACCCGGGTTCACCGGGTATTGTATGGCAACTACATTGGGACCAAAGTGACTTTTGGCCTCCCTGAAGGTTTTATCATAATCCGCCGATTCATGATCGAGCTGGTTGATCACAAAGATCATAGGTGTTTTGAACTGCTCGGTATTATCCCACACCAGGTCGGCCCCTACTTCCACACCTACTGCAGCATTGAGCAACAGAACTCCGGTATCCGCCACCCGTAAAGCGCTGATCACTTCGCCAACAAAATCATCATAACCCGGGGTATCGATGATATTTATTTTATACCCGTCCCACCTGGTATGCAGCAGGCTGCTGAAGATTGAATTGCCCCTTTCTTTTTCCAACTCGTGATAATCGCTCATGGTTGTGCCATCCTGCACCGTTCCCATCCTGTCAATCAACCCGGCTTCAAATATCATATCTTCTGCCAGCGTTGTTTTTCCACTGCCGGCGTGACCAAGCAGTGCTATATTTTTTACATGGTTCGTATCAAAAGTTGCCATAAAAATTATTTTATGCTGTTAGCTTTTTATGCTGGCAAAGAATGCTGATCATTGTGTATTTGAATAAAATTTCTTTTACCTGTTATAAGCAGGTAGTCACTATACTATTTCCACTTTTATTTATACAGAAATAAATTTTTTAAATTCAGCTTTTAGATGATCCAGGTCATTTATCAAAAAATCGTATTGCTCTTCGAGTTGCTGGTGTTTCTCCGCATGATCTTCATCGGGCTTTAATTTGCATTCCTGCATATGGAGCCTTATAGAATGCTTTAGATCATGCAGGTTTATTTGTTGAATGTGAAATTGGTTATGATAGCGTTCGATCTGTATAAGCACATCACGATCAGATTTTCCCGCCGCCCATTTGTAAAAGTTGTTTTTCAATTCGTTGATATGTTCAACATAGGTTTTGAGGTGGTCCTTCCATTTTTTTGCTTCATCGAGAAGCTGTTGGTGTTGCGTTTCTGTTAACATAATAAGATTTTTTTTGTCGTATGGATGTTGAGTCATCCTATGAAAAACACATTCGCCTCATAAAAGTATAAAAGTAACCGGATAAATAAAAATTATTAAAAAAAGTATGGGCTACTTGTTTGTATAACAAGACAAAATTTTGAAAAACCTGGTAACATCTGTCAAGGCTCAGTTTTGCAAAATTTCTCATAAAATAAATAATTCAGATATTCTTTGAAAGTGTATCATGCATTTCTCTGCCATAAGACCTATATTTAATTTAGTGTTGCAAGGATTATATTCATTCCAACGTTATAAAGATTTATGGAAAAAACACTTGTTCAATCTATTCCATCAAGGGCTCCCTGTTCCAATTTAAAGATTGGCTTATTTGGGATTGGGCTTGATACTTACTGGCCACAGTTTGCAGGTTTAAAAGAACGGTTGGAAGGCTTCCTGGGCATAGTTGAAAAAAAGCTTTCTGCAATTCATCCGGCTATAGTGAATGCAGGTTTGGTTGATACTACCGACAGGGCTTTTGCAGCAGGCAAAATGTTTAGAACAGAAGATGTAGACCTGGTTTTTTTATATGTTACTACATATGCTTTATCCTCAACAGTACTGCCGGTAATTCAAAGAGCTAAGGTCCCGGTTATTATTTTAAATCTTAGCCCGGAAGCCGCTATTGATTACAGTTCCTTAAATGCAATGACCGACCGTACTAAGATGACAGGCGAATGGCTCGCTTACTGTTCTGCCTGCCCGGTGCCGGAAATTGCTAATGTATTTAATCGCGCAGGTATACAATTTCACCAGGTAACAGGAATGCTTAATGACGATCCTCAATGCTGGAATGAAATAACAGAATGGGTTGAAGCGGCTAAAGTGGCAAACACGATGTTCTATAACCGGCTTGGCTGCATGGGTCATTATTACAGCGGCATGCTCGACATTTATACTGACCTTACAAAACAGTATGCACATTTTGGAGGACATATTGAATTGCTGGAAGTAGAAGAATTGGCAAGCCTTCGCAAAGAAGTAACCGCACCGGAAAAGGTGGAAAGAATCAAAATGTTTTATAAAGAATTTGATATGCAGGATGATTGTTCTGCGGAGGAAATTGAGAAAGCAGCCATTACTTCAGTAGCGCTCGACAAGCTGGTAGAACAGCATCAACTGGGCTCTATGGCTTACTTTTATAAAGGTACCGGTAATGCTGACAATGAAGAAGCAATAAGCTCTATCATCCTTGGCAATTCATTGTTAACTGCCAAAGGCATACCTGTTGCCGGTGAATATGAAATTAAGAATGCACAGGCTATGAAGATTATGGACACGTTTGGTGCCGGTGGCTCATTTACCGAATATTACGCAATGGACTTTACAAACGATGTAGTTCTTATGGGTCACGATGGGCCTGGTCATATTGCCATTGCGGAGGGCAAAACAAAAGTGCGCCCGTTAGGAGTGTATCATGGTAAACCCGGTAAAGGGCTGTCTGTTGAAATGTCGGTAAAAAATGGCCCCGTAACCCTGCTGTCTGTAGTGGAAAAAAAAGATGGCTTAATGCTTCTTGTTGCAGAAGGGGAATCGGTTGCCGGCCCGGTTTTGCAAATAGGCAACACCAATAGCAGGTATAAGTTCGAGCCGGGTGCAAGAACTTTTGTAAACACCTGGAACAGCTATGGGCCGGCCCATCATTGCGCTGTAGGCATAGGCCATATAAGCTCAAAAATTGAGAAGCTTGGCCAGTTATTAAAGATGGAAGTTGTGAAAGTGTGTTAGGCCATTGTTTGATAAGATGCGTTTAACAGGGTGAACAATAGGTCAATAGTCAATAGTCAATAATGGAGTACGGTACAATGACCAATGACTTATTGACCAATGATTATGCCTTCTGCATATTGCCCATTCAACGGGAATCAGCACTGATAAGGATGGTTTAATTTTCGGGACCATTTATTTTTGAAAGCAATATATAAAAAAATCTATGCAGGTCGTATTAGGAGTTATTTTTCATTTTATCGGAGGCTTTGCTTCCGGCAGTTTTTATATTCCTTATAAAAAAGTAAAAGGCTGGCATTGGGAGAGCTATTGGATTGTTGGCGGCATATTTTCATGGCTAATTGTACCCCCGCTGGCAGCCTGGCTTACCATTCCCGGTTTTGCGGATATCATCAGGCAAGCGGATAACGGTACTCTTGGTATTACTTATTTTTTCGGCCTGTTGTGGGGGATTGGCGGATTGACCTATGGCTTAGGCGTTCGCTACCTTGGCGTTGCACTTGGCAGCAGTATAATCCTTGGCCTGTGTATGGTGTTTGGAGCCCTGATACCTTCTATATATTATGACTTCCACCCGACAGATGGTAAAGATACTTTTAGCATGATGGCTAATTCCAGCTGGGGCCTGATCGTGCTGGCGGGGCTGGGTATATGTGTCATGGGTATTATCATCTCCGGTAAAGCCGGCATGATGAAAGAGAAGCAACTTAGCGCCGCCGCTACTGATCCCCATGGAGTGAAAGTTAAAACCGAATACAAGTTTGCCCTGGGTATGTTCGTTTCAATTATATCCGGAGTCTTAAGCGCTTGTTTCAACTTCGGGCTGGAAGCCGGTAAGCCATTGTCTGTTGTGGCTAATAGTGTGTGGAAAGCGGCTCATCCGGGAGAGGGAGAATTCTTATTCCGTAACAACGTGATCTATGTTGTTGTATTGTGGGGAGGACTCACTACCAATTTTATCTGGTGCATGATCCTGAATGCCCGTAATAAAACTTTTGGGGACTATACGAATAAGAAAACGCCGCTAAAATCCAATTACCTGTTTGCCGCACTAGCCGGTACCACATGGTTCCTCCAGTTCTTTTTTTATGGTATGGGTGAAAGCAAACTGGGCAACGGGCCAAGCTCCTGGATCCTGCATATGGCCTTTATCATCCTGGTCGCCAATATGTGGGGATTGGTGCTGAAAGAATGGAAAGGTGTAAATAAAAAAACAATAACAACTATTGCTCTTGGGATTGTAATAGTTATCCTTTCGGTATTGGTAGTAGGGTATGGCAATTATTTGCATGAAAAATTAAAAAAAGAAAAAGCCTTAACATATGTCAGTAACAACACAATTTAAGCATGTAAGCTATTTGTGGGATGAAAGTAAAGCTGCAGAACTTGCAGGTGATGAAGTAGCATTACTCATCTATCGCTCTAATCTTTTAGGAGCCGATCTGCGGCTCACTAATTATGGTGGCGGAAATACTTCGTGCAAAGCAATGGCAAAGAATCCATTGACCGGTAGAGAAACTGAAGTAATGTGGGTAAAGGGCTCCGGCGGCGATCTGGGCACATTAAAAAAAAGCGGTTTAGCGGCTCTTTATGTAGATCGCCTGATAAGCCTCGAAAATGTCTATCGCGGGATCGGGTATGAAGACGAAATGGTAGAACTCTTTAACCATTGCATCTATGATCTTTCTTCCAAAGCGCCATCTATCGATACACCGCTACATGGTTTCTTACCTTTCAAACATATTGATCATCTTCATCCTGATGCGGCTATCGCTATTGCTGCGGCAAAAGATGGTGAGAAAATAACGGAAGAATTGTTCAACGGAACTATTGGCTGGGTAAAATGGCAAAGGCCGGGTTTTGATCTTGGGTTACAATTACGGGATTGTCTTGAGGCAAATCCTGGCATTCGCGGTATCATGCTGGGTTCTCATGGTTTATTTACATGGGGCGATACTGCTTATGAATCTTACATAAACACGCTTGAAGTGGTTGAGCGTTGCGCGCAGTATATCGAAGAGGCAGTAAGTAAAAAACCACAAGTTTTTGGCGGTGCGAAAATGGTAGCTCTATCGAAAGAAGAACGGTTACAAAAAGCCGTAGCCTTAGCCCCGGTACTACGTGGCTACTGCTCTAACAGTGATTTGCCGGAACCCCCTTTAGGGGGCAGGGGGTTTATTGGTCATTTTACTGATGATGATCGTGTCCTGGAATTCATTAATTCCAACGACCTCGACCGTCTCGCTCCCATGGGAACCAGTTGCCCCGATCACTTCCTGCGCACTAAAATCAGCCCATTGGTGCTGGAGCTTGATGGAGAAGAAGATGTTTATGATATAACTTTATTAAAGAAAAAACTACAACCACAATTTGAATCGTACAGGAAGATGTACGAAGAGTATTATAACAACTGCAGGCATGCAAACAGCCCTGCGATGAGAGATGCAAATCCTGTAGTGATCATACTTCGAGGAATAGGGATGTTTACGTTTTCAAAAGACAAACAAACTGCCCGGGTCGCGTCAGAATTTTATATCAATGCCATCAATGTTATGCGCGGCGCCGAAGCTATTTCAGAATATACATCATTGCCCAGGCAGGAGGCTTTCAATATAGAATACTGGTTATTGGAAGAAGCTAAATTGCAGCGTATGCCTAAGCCTAAGGCATTGAGCGGGAGAATTGCTTTGATAACCGGAAGTGCCGGTGGCATTGGAAAAGCAATCGCAAAAAAATTTGCAGACGAAGGTGCATGCCTTATTGTAAATGATAATGATGATCAGCGGTTGTCATTGGCCAGGGAAGACTTTCAACTGCATTATGGCAAAGATGTTTTTATAACGACGGTATTGGATGTTACAAAGCGTGAGGACATAAAGCGTTCATTCGAAGCAGCATCACTGGCATTTGGCGGCGTTGATATTGTAGTGAATTGCGCAGGCTTATCTATTTCGAAACCCCTGGAGGAACATACAGAAGAGGATTGGGACCTGTTATATGATGTATTGGTAAAGGGGCAATTTGCAGTTACGCAGGAAGCTGTTGACATTATGCGAAAACAAAATATGGGTGGTGATATATTAAATATTGTGAGCAAGAATGCATTGGTATCAGGGCCTAATAATGCTGCGTATGGCTCCGCAAAGGCGGCACAATTGCATTTGAGCCGGCTCAACGCCGCCGAGTTGGGTAAAAATAAAATAAGGGTGAATGTTGTAAATCCTGATGCGGTGATCAGTGATAGTAAAATCTGGGAAGGCGCATGGGCGGAGGGCCGGGCAAAGGCTTATGGAGTAAAAGTTGACGAATTGCCTGCTTATTATGCAAACAGAACTTTGCTGAAGGAAATTATTTTGCCTGAAGACATTGCCAATGCCTGCTTTGCATTCACAGGTGGCCTTTTAAACAAATCAACGGGAAATGTTTTAAATGTGGATGGCGGAGTTGCTGCGGCATTTGTGAGATAGGCGCGTATCAAGTATCAAGTATCAAGTATCGGGTATCAAAGTATCAAGTATTAAGTATGCATCGAATCGCTTTTAAAATGCAGTTATACCCTGGTTGTAAAGACGAATACAAAAAAAGGCACGATGAAATCTGGCCTGAGTTGCAAACCCTGTTGAAAGAAGCCGGTATAAGTGATTATTCAATTTTCCTTGATGAAACAACCCATAGTTTATTTGGCGTGATGAAAGCAAATGATCCGGCAAAACTAAATGATCTTCCATCATCGCCGGTAATGCAACAGTGGTGGAAACATATGCGGGATATTATGGAAAGTAATCCTGATGGCTCACCCCTTAGTACCGCTTTAACCGAACTTTTTTATTTACCTTAAATTGGAACAAAAGATTGCTATGCAAATAGAAAAATATAAAATCCGGGAATTTAATGAGGGCGATTTGCAACAACACAAACGCAGTTTTGAATATATCTCCTCCCAGATTAAAAATGTTGATGAGATATTGCAAAAGTTAGCAGACTTCCAGGTGGCTATTCCCAGCTGGGCATTGGGTACCGGGGGTACAAGATTCGGGCGTTTTTCGGGGGGTGGTGAACCGCGTACACTGGAAGAAAAGATTGAGGACATAGGTTTATTGCATGCACTCAATACATCAAGTGGCGCTATCTCATTGCACATTCCGTGGGATATTCCAGGCAATGTAAAAAGCATTCAAACGCTTGCTTCAGCGCATGGGATACGTTTTGATGCAATGAATTCAAATACCTTCCAGGATCAGCCAGGTCAAAAATACAGCTACAAATTTGGGTCTCTGCAGCATGTTGATAAAGCAGTTCGAAGGCAGGCGATTCAACACAATATTGATGTAATTAAGCAAGGTGTTGAATTGGGATCAAAGGCGCTTACCGTTTGGCTGGCAGATGGCTCCTGCTTTCCGGGTCAGCTAAATTTCAGGAAAGCTTTTCAAAATACATTGGAAAGCTTGCAGGAAATATATGCGGCACTACCGGATGATTGGAAATTGTTTGTTGAATATAAAGCTTACGAGCCCAATTTTTATTCAATGACAGTTGGCGATTGGGGACAATCATTACTCTATACCAATAAACTTGGCGATAAGGCATACACACTCGTTGACCTTGGACATCATTTGCCTAATGCCAATATTGAACAAATTGTCGCCCTTGTATTGAATGAAGGAAAACTAGGAGGCTTTCATTTTAATGACAGTAAATATGGTGATGATGATCTTACAGTTGGAAGCATTAACCCGTACCAGCTGTTCTTAATTTTTAACGAACTGGTAGAAGGTATGGACGCAAGAGGTATGAATCATGCAACAGATCTGGGCTGGATGATCGATGCATCACACAATATAAAAGACCCTCTCGAAGATTTGTTGCAATCTGTTGAAGCGATAAAGATAGCGTATACCCGGGCTTTGCTGGTTGATGCCAAAGCGCTGGAGTATGCACAGGAAAAGAATGATGTGGTTCATGCACAGGAAATTCTTCAACAGGCTTATCTTACTGATGTTCGATCAATAGTTGCTGAAGCCCGTTTGCAAACCGGTGGTGCATTGGAACCATTGCAATTATTCAGAGAGGAAAATATAAGAGGAAATTTAACAAAAGAAAGGGGGGCGAAGGCGGTCGCGACAGGATTGTGAATTATTAAATAGTCAATGGTCATTAGTCAATGGTCAATCGGGGGTAATAAAGAGATATTGAATATTTATAAAATCATTCCTAAGTCTTTGTTCTTTAGGTGGGATCATCAAATTTGAGGGTACCACCAATGACGAATGACCCAATGACCCATTGACTTAGTGACTTAATGACTTAATGACTTAATGATTAATGACGAATGACGATATGGATAAAACTCCGGTAATAGCAATTTTCGACGTTGGCAAAACCAATAAAAAATTATTTCTTTTTGATGAGCACTATAAACTGTTGTATGAGCAAACTGCAAAGTTTACAGAAACGAAAGATGAAGACGGTTTTCCGTGTGACAACCTCGAAAACATAAGACTTTCCGTTTTTAATTCTTTGAAAAAGATCTTTCGTGAAAAAGATATTGCCGTTAAGTCAATAAATTTTGCAACGTATGGGGCCAGCTTTGTCTATATTGATAAAGCAGGGCTGCCATTGACACCTCTGTATAATTATCTGAAGCCATTTCCGGAAGAGCTTCAAACAAAATTCTATGATACATATGGTGACAAAGAACACCTGGCGTTGGAAACCTGTTCGCCGGTATTGGGGAGTTTGAATTCTGGTATGCAGTTATACCGGTTAAAAAAAGAGAAGCCCGAAATTTTTAAAAAGATACGACATGCCTTGCATCTTCCCCAATACTTAAGTTTTATTTTATCGGGACAGGCATATTCTGAGCTCACAAGTATTGGTTGCCACACCCGGTTATGGAATTTTAAAAAGAATCAATATCATGATTGGGTTGCAAAAGAAGGATTGCAAAAAAAACTTGCGCCGGTCGTTCCCTCTGATACCGTTGTGCCATCAACTTTTGAAAAAAAGGATTTTATTCTGGGAGTGGGCCTTCACGATAGTTCAGCAGCTCTTATACCGTATCTTCTCAATTTTAAAGAACCCTTTGTATTACTTTCAACAGGAACGTGGTGCATCAGTCTTAATCCCTTTAATGAGATGCCGTTAACTACACACGAATTGGAGCAGGATTGTTTATGTTATTTGAGTTATGATGGCAAGCCTGTAAAGGCAGCAAGATTATTTGCCGGTGATGAGCATGAGCAACAGGTAAAAAGAATAGCAGGTCATTTTAATAAAAAAACAGCCCTGTACAAGACTGTGAATTATAATGCGGAAACTATTGGGAAGCTTACAAAAACTAACCCATTGCAAATGAAAGGTAATAAACGTCCGGTCATGAAGGGATCTGAATTTGCAAAAAGAGAATTATCATCGTTTGCAGACTATGAAGAAGCATATCACCAACTGATGCTAGACCTTATTGATCTCCAGGTGGTTTCTACAAGTCTTGTTATAAAAGGAACGGAGGTAAAAAGAATATTTGTAGATGGAGGGTTCAGCAAGAATATTATTTACATGAACCTGTTGGCTTCTGTTTTCCCCGCGATGGAAATCTTTGCAGCGTCAATTGCGCAGGCAACTTCAATAGGTGCAGCTTTGGCTATTCACCAGCACTGGAACAGCCAGCCGTTACCTTCAGATATCATTGAATTAAAATATTATTCTGCCAAACATGAAAGGATTAATAAGGAATAATTACCCGGGTAATATCTATGTACTTATTTAATTATGTACCCGCCTTAATTCATCTTCTGCACCGGTTAATCGTTCTCTTTTGTCTTTCAAAGCTTTGTTGCCAAAATTGTGCGTATATGTGAGTTTATAGGCAACCAATCCAAAATTAAAAGTCCGGTTCACAATAGCTCCGTTGGAAAAATTTTCACCAAATCTGTAGTACGCATCGGAGTTAAATATATCATTTGCCGTTAAACGTAAAATATCTTTTTTGTTGCCTAATTTCTTTTGCAGGCCGGCATCCAACCTGTAAAGGGGTTTACGTTTCGCGGTGCCAAAATAACCTGGAGAAGAATAAAAGCCTGTTAGCTCAACAGAAAAACCTCCAGGCAATTTAAAACTTTGTGTTGAGTGAACGCTATAGTTAAAAAAGCGGAATTGAACCGGCGTATTATCATGTGCTGTATTTATCTGCGACCCGTCACAGGTAATATTATTTTGCATACTCCACCAATTGGTTACAATGAATGGCAATGAAAAGCTTGCGGTGATGTATTGCTCCTGTTTGAAATTTCCCGCAGAAAGATACACGACGTTGCTTGCGGTATCTATTCTTTTAGTCTGAAAATAAAAATTGTCAATAGTATTCGCTTCATGGGTGTAACTTATGGTGAAATTATAATTTTTAAAAACATAGCTTGCCTGTACAGTATTGGCAATTGCCGGCTGCAACGCGGGATTCCCTGAATAAAATGTTTTGGGATCAAAGAAAACAGTAAAGGGAGCGAGGTCATTAAAGGTCGGGCGGGTAATACGCCTGCTGTACGAAAAATTGATATTGTTATCATCATTCAACTTCTGCGAAATAGAAAAAGTCGGAAATAATTCTCCATATTTCCTGTCTACAATGTTGGCAATTTCCGTTGAGCCTAAATTAGAGGTCGTATATTCATATCGTAAACCCGCTGTCATCGTTGTTTTGCCATCCAGGTTCATGACAAACGAAGTATATGCTGCACCTATATTTTCTTTCAATAAATAATTGGCCGTAAGGCCGGGATCAGCAATCCATGTACCCTGTTTTAAATTTTCTACACTCACATTATTGGTGAATTTAGATAAAGAAAGTTTTGCACCTGCCTCCATTGTTATGCTCTTACTCAACGGAGTTGTGTAATCGGATGAGAAAACCCGGAAATTAATTGGTGTGACCTTCCCGCCTCTTGAATCCTCATGATATAGAAACTCTTTTGCACCGTTATAATAATTAGTCGAATAAGTGTTCGGGTTATTATCCTTATAATAAATATAATTTGCATCGATAAAAAGTATCTTACCGGGTTTGAATGTGTGTTGAAAATTGAGATTTGTCATTATATTTTGCCAATGATTCAATTCAGGATCATCAACAGTAGTTATAGTGGTATCCGGCACATTGTTTTTAAATATGCTTGCACCATTATGGGCGATCATTGTCCAACGGCTGTTATATCCACTCACCAAAGCACCGATGATGGTTGCAGTATCTACCTGGTAGTCTATACCGATCCTTGCATTTTGAATGTCTGTAAAAGCATCACGGTTTGAGAAGGAAGTGGTTGTAATTATATTCGCTGCACGTGTAAACTGCGTAAAGCCTGTATAGGGCTGTATGTAGTGATCATGATTAAATGTATAATTACCATAAAG
>JBDTZL010000254.1:0-17422 GCA_040005125.1 Ginsengibacter sp. | reverse complement strand
ATTAGATGTTTTACGCGACCCTGGAATAAAAATTCAGAAAGTTGAAAAAGAAAAAAAAGCGATAGAAAATTTACGCTCGGTTTTAACGGAAACAAATGGGCAGGAAATTTATGACTTGTTCTATGAATTTGAAAATAAAGAAACCTATGAGTCAAAAGTTGCTAATGCTTTAGACAAACTGGAAGTCCAGTTTCAGCACAATCACGCACACCTGTCAACATGGGAAGAGATTGAGTATGACATGTGCTATATGATGGACAAGCACGTGTTATTTGATGAAATATTATTTGAGTTGAAAGAACAAATATTGCAGCAGGCAGAAGCAAAAATGAGACTTGGAGGAATTGACACAGAATTAGTAAAACATAGAATTCCTGGTTACGTCGAATAAAACCACCGCTAATATAAGGGCCTAATTGAACAACTAACGCTTTGCGATATTGTTTTCTTCTATTTGACACTAAAAGACAGAGGCTTAAAAATACAACAAGCGTCAAACGGCGGCAACCAGCTTCAATATAAACACACAGCCCCTGCTGAAATTAATAAATTGACAATCCGATGAAGGCAATCATACTCAAAGAATATGGAAGTATTGATAATTTTGAAATGGCAGATTTGACTGTACCGGTAACCCGCAAAGGACAAATCAGGATTAAAATAAAGGCAGTATCCTTTAACCCTGTTGATTATCAAATAAGGAAAGGATTGCCCGAAAGCAGATCGGTAACATCAAATATACTGGGAAGGGATCTATCCGGTATAGTTGATGAAGTATATGAGGATGTAAAAGATTTTATAATTGGTGATGAGGTTTTTTGTTATGCTTGTAATCTTGCAAGCAGCGGCACTTACACAGAATATGTTTGTGTGCCGGAAGCAATAGTTGCAAAGAAGCCGGTTTCTTTATCGCACGAACAGGCAGCATCAATTCCTGTTGCAGGTATTACGGCCTGGCTTGCCCTTACCAAAACAAAAGCCGGAAAATCAACATCTGTTTTTATAGCCGGCGGGGCTGGTGGTGTAGGAACCTTTGCTATAATGTTTGCAAAACAATTGGGTTGCAAAAATATAGTGACGACCGCAGGTAATGATAAAAGTCTATCCTACCTGGTTGAAAACCTTCAATTAAAGAAAGAACAAATTATCAACTACAGGGATGACGATTTTATAAAAAAAACCATCGAAAGAAACAACGGGTATTTTGACATTGCTTTAGACATGGTTGGTGGTAAAATGCTATCGGCTTGTTGTGAACTTCTCACAATCGATGGCAATTTAGCTTCGGTTACAAAGGCACCCGATCAAAATGATTTTGATACCTTATTTCTAAAGAATGCTTCTTTTCATTCTATCGGAGCCAACGCCTATTCACTTTCAGATAACCAGGAATATTGGAAAACTTACCGGAATATTTTAAATCATATTTCAGAACTTTTTAACAGCAATGCTATCATTAAGCCACCGATAACCATTCTCGGACCGTTATCCGTTGATACTGTAAAAACTGCCCATGAATTGCTTGAAAATAATTCAGTAAAAGGAAAGTTAATTATGACTTGCTAGTATGGAATAGAAATTATAAGTAATTTGCATTAAATTAACAAGATCAGCAATTTACAATAATATTTTACACTGCCCAATATGACGAGAGTACCCACTTTCCTGAAATGTTCAGCACAAATAACAACCTTAATGAGAGGTTATTAATGTAGACAGGTTTTTGTGTATCCACCTCGTTGGGCCCAACGAAATTAACCTCACATCGTAATCAACTTTAAAATAAATACCATGATAGAAATTTTCACTATAAATCTTAAGCCGGGAACAAGGGATGCATTTCATCAACTATATATAACAAAGTCCCTACCGCTACAAAAAAAATGGAATATCAGAGTGGTTGCACACGGCCCGTCCCTGCATGATGAAAACAGTTATTACGCTATCCGTGCTTTTAAAAGTTTAGAAGACAGGCAAAAAACTGAAGATGATTTTTACAACAGCGACGACTGGCAAAAAGGCCCCAGGACCGCTATGCTTGATCTGATTGAAAATTATACAACCATAGTCATTTCTGAAGAAACGTTTAAGGGATGGCAGGTGAAATTATAGCACATTTGGTTTTCAGTTCATTGACAACCTTATCTTAAGACTTACTTACAAATTTGTAATTGCGTTTAGTGTTACCCTGAACAAAACAAACGGTGAAAAAGATCTGAATAAATTACTAAAAACTATGAAGCCAAAACATAATATTGGCACTATGTCTTTTGTATTATCAATGATCTTACCATTATAAATTCCAACGACATTATTTCAATATTCAAAGAGCAGGAAGGAAATAAAGTCATCCTAAAAAAAGAATTAGCCGACAGTGTACAACTTGGCTACTCATTTGCGGCATCCTGGATTACATTAACTGTTCATTCATCCCTGGAGGCTGTTGGCTTGACAGCTTCATTTTCGAAAGCTCTTACCGAAGAAGGAATTAGCTGTAATGTTGTTGCCGCATTTTACCACGGCCATATATTTGTAGACAAAAAAGATACGGAAATGGCAATGCAGGTTCTTAACAAATTTTCTGAAACGCAAGACTTGTAGCGTTATGAAACTAAAAATTAATTTTATTGCATTAACGTGTACAATCCTGGGAATGTCATCCTGTAAAAAAGAATCAGATGCCAAATTCTGCCGGCAATTAGTTGACAATCTTGGGAATGATATTAATTCTGTTTATTGTGGAGATACAGCACGCACTTTTTTCCAGGGAAGAGAAATAGTCATAAGGGAAACTACAGATTCTTTAAAAACATTACAATTCAGGTAATAACGGAATTTTTTAATTAAGTAAACGGATTACAACAAACGCATAATTATATGGCATTTTGTTTCTGATAAGATGGCTGAACATTGGGCAGTATCCGATGTTTATGGAATGCTACAGCAATTAGAAGTAATCCAAATAAAATCATAGTTTATAATATTCATAAAACCTACACGACATGTAGTAATTAATTATGAAAGCAAAAAAATTATATACAATGTCCAATTTGTTCAATCTCATTTGTTATAAGTATTAATCATACATTCATAACCTGTCTGCTGAAAAGCAGGCAATAAAAACTTAAAAAAATGGAAGAATATGCGTTAATTATGAGGCATGAAGATGGCCATAAAGTAGCCTCGCCGGAACAAATCCAAATCTGGATGAAACAAACAATGGATTGGATAGGTGGTATTGCAGCTCAAAATAAATTTACCAGTGGTACTGGTTTACCGTTTGAAGATGCCAGGGTTGTAAGGCCAAAGAACATTGTTACCAACGGCCCATTTGGTGAGATCAAAGAAACAATTGGCGGATTCATTATTGTTAAAGCAGATTCTGTTGAGGAAGCAGTTGAATTTGCAAAGGGTTGCCCCGTTTTGCAGGGAGAGGGCAATAGTGTAGAAGTACGAAAGGTTGCCAAAGGAGATGGCGTTCATTAAAAGTTATTAAAAAGCCTCTGCAATCAATGCCTTGAAGCAGGCAGGTTTACAGGGGCTCTTTTTATTTATGGAGCAGCAGGAATTAATACCACATTTATTCAGAACAGAATTCAGAAAAATAACCTCTGTACTCTGTAAACTTTTTGGTATTCAGCATATTGAAGTTGCGGAAGACATTGCAAGTGAAACTTTTTTATCAGCATTTGAAACATGGCCATTTAAAGGGATCCCTGAAAATCCCACAGCATGGCTTTATTCAGTTGCAAAAAACAAAGCCAAAAATTATATTACCCGCCATCACATTTTTACCGAAAAAATTGCCAGCGAAATAAAATACTCTTTAAACCAAGTTCATGAGATTGAAATTGACTTATCTGACAAGAATATCACTGACAGCCAGTTACAAATGTTATTTGCAATTTGTCATCAATCTATTTCAACCGAAGCGCAAATAGGTTTGGCGCTTCGTATTCTTTGCGGATTTGGCATTGACGAGATTGCAAACGCTTTATTGACCAATAAAGAAACCATAAATAAACGGCTGTTCAGAGCCAAAGAAAAATTACGGATG
Organism: Ginsengibacter sp.; assembly: GCA_040005125.1. Lineage (GTDB taxonomy): Bacteria > Bacteroidota > Bacteroidia > Chitinophagales > Chitinophagaceae > Ginsengibacter. The sequence goes on along the minus strand of JBDTZL010000254.1, from coordinate 13,365 downwards.
GAAAAGGTAAAAATTGAATTCCCGGGTGAATCGGAAATAAATATAAGATTGGAAACTGTTCTCACAACTTTGTATTTACTCTTCAATGAAGGTTATTATTCTGAAAGCCACGATACTATATTGCGTGAAGACCTTTGCCTGGAAGCAATGCGGTTAACTTACCTGCTTATTGAAAATGAACAAACAAACCAGCCGCCGGTAAATGCCCTGCTTTCTTTAATGTGTTTCCATTCTTCACGATTTGAAGCAAGAAAAAATGAAAATGGAGAAATAATTTTATACCAGGAGCAGGATGAAAAACTCTGGAACCATGAATTAATTTCAAAAGGAATATATTTTCTTCGCCAGGCATCGCAGGGAAATAAAATTTCAAAATACCATATAGAAGCAAGTATTGCGTATTGGCATACTATAAAGGCCGATACAAAAGAAAAGTGGGGAAATATTTTACAACTCTTTAATCAATTGTTACAAATAGAATACTCACCAATTGCAGCGCTTAACAGAACTTATGCACTTTCAAAGGCAAATGGAAAAGCAGCAGCAATTGTTGAAGCAGAGAAGTTGAAATTAGAAGATAATCATTTTTACTTTACTTTACTTGGCGAACTTTACAAAGACACAGATAACAATAAGGCAAAGCAAAATTTTCAAAAAGCTCTTTTGCTGGCTAAGACACAAACAGACAAGCAGACAATTCAAAAGAAAATCGACAACCTTTAATAGCTATGTTCATCCCTCAATCATGGGCGTGGAAGCGTTTCTTTAAAGATGGAATGCATACTTTGAGACTGAAGCTTACTAAGACCCAAACGCTCGACTCAGGGGTTATTATTCTCCGCTCCCAGTCAGCAAAAAAAAAATAGCCGAACATCGGTCTTTCTAAGGGTTATCCATATCGCATCTATAACTGCAACGGCTAAACGCATTTTTCTTTAAAAATTCATTTATCCAATTCATACAAGGAAAAACAGGCTAATGTGTTTTATAAAAGGCATATGGCAGATAATTAAAGATCAATTTTTTACCACATAGACACAGTAGAAACATAGATACACATAGAAAATGCATATCACCAAATTTTATCTATGTTCATTCCTATGTGCCCATGTTTCTATGTGGTTCAAACTAACCAACTACAGCAGAAGCCTCCTTTTTCATTATTCCGACTATTTTACCTGGCATAAGCGATTATCTTTAAAATATGTATTCCATTTTTACAAACCTGCTGCGCCGGAAATTTTACATCTGTGTAAATCGTTTCCAATTTATTTATATTTGAAGAACAAACTTTATAAAACTTTAAAAATGATAACCGATTACCTGGAAAATGTAAAAACACAGTTTGAGGCCTACAAAATGTTGGGTGAAAAAACATTTGAACAATTGACTGATGAACAGCTTTTTTGGAAATATAACGATGAAAGTAACAGCATTGCAACAATCGTGAGACATTTATCGGGAAATATGTTATCACGGTGGACTGATTTTCTAACAACTGACGGGGAAAAGGAATGGCGCGACAGGGAATCCGAATTTGACAATGATATCAAAGACAGAGATGAGTTAATGAGAGAGTGGAATGATGGATGGATTTGCTTATTTAAAGCAATAGATTCCATCACAGCATATAATTTTAATACAGTAATCTACATAAGAAACGTTGGGCATACCATACAGGAGGCGATCAACAGGCAACTGGCTCACTATCCATATCATATCGGACAAATAGTATTTATTGGTAAAATGATAAAAGACGACAAGTGGACATCTTTATCGATACCACGCGGAAAGTCGAAGGAATATAATGACGATAAGTTTTCCAGACCTTAGAGAAAAGATCATTTTACTGATGAGTATCGTAAAAAAGATCATAACGAGGGTTATGTTAAGAATGAAAAGACGCAAAATGATAACACTAATTTCGTCCTCTAATTCACGAATTAAGAAAAGTTACCGTATGCATTCGTATAACTCGTGGCTAAAATTCGTGTTATAAACAAAGCCACAGAATGCAGTTTACACAGCATTTAACCATTAACTGCTGAGAGATAAAAATTATTTTATTTGGCTCTCACCCGGAATATTCGCCGCCGTCGCCCACAAACAACTTTTTTTTCAGCCACACAAAGAATAATTTATCTTAGCAAACCAAATTATTTATACCATTTCACAATTTATATTTTTATACATTTCATGGCACAGCATAAAGTTATAAGAAACGATCTGTTGACTGCAAATATTAACAATCGTATTGTCTCAAAAGTGGACATTAAGGAGATAATTCTTTCCCCTTCACAGAAAGCAGGATATCACCAACACCCGTGCCCGGTTGTTGGTCATGTAGCTTCGGGAAAACTTTTATTCCAGGTCGAAGGGGAACTCTCAAAAATATTAAAAACAGGAGACGCTTTTTTCGAGCCAGCCGACACTCCAATAGTACACTTCGATAACGCATCAGAAACCGAACCCTTAAAATTTATAGCATATTACCTGGTAAATAACGAGACTGAATTAATTCAAATGCTGCCACCAAAAAACAAGACAGCAGCCAATGATCAACCGGGAGATCAGGAAAAAAAAAGAATTGACCGGAAGTTCCCAAAATATAACAAACGCCTCAGATAGATCTGGCATAGTGATAATACCTGGTGTTCATTAATTGTTGCTGGTTTCCATATCCGTTATCAGATAATAATTAAATTAGAAAACAGGCCTGGCAGATGTCTTATTATTTTATTAATATGGCTTAAATGCGGGCCAGTTTGGTGGGTAAGGAATGGCTTTTTGAGGAGGTGGTATCTTGGGGATACCGCCCGCAGGAAAAATTGCAGTAATAGCGTCGCCCCATGGTGATCCCCATTCATCTTCACTTAAGTCAATAGTATTTTTTGATGTTAGCGGTTCAGGAAGTTGCAAACCGGACTGCTTCACACCTATGAAAGTTATATAATCAGGATAGAGTTTTTTAGCATATTTCCATTCACTTATTAACGGGCCAACTGCTTTGGGATCAGTAACTCTTTGAATATATCCATCAGTTAGAATAGGAACAAAATAATTACATTCGTTCATACGCCTGAGGATCTGGAACCAGGTTAAACCTTTATCTAAATTGCGGGGGTCCCTGTCAAAATAAATATTGTAACCCCTGCCAAAAAGAGAGCCGGCAAATGCATCCACCCAAAGATCCGATTCATAAGTTCCATATGTTGTATCGCGTGACCAGCTGTATGAAATAAAAAGCCTTGGAGACTCAGCGGTTGGAGAAGTAAGGCGTGGGTAATCCAATCCCGGTTCACTAATGGGGTTTGTTTTTATTTTTTCCGGATCCCATGCAAGAAAGCCACTTTGCCTGTTTACTTCATTTACCCTTTTTAGAAGTAGTTTGGTGGTTTCTATATCCATGCGGGCATCCAGGCTTTTTCTCAATTCACTGAAAACCGGCGAATCATCTTTCGGCTTACTTTGCTTTTTTTCTTTTGCCATTTGATTCAATTATAAGCATAAAATTAATAAGCAGGTATTTATTATTGCACAAAGCATTAATATTTATCTTGCCGGAACAGTTTACAACTATAATTATTCAAATCTTTATTTTCTTTAGTACTCTGCGACAGGGATGCCTTTAACCTTAGTAGAAAAATTATGAATTAAAACTATGCCACCTTATTACCTTATTTAGCTGATATTTTTTTGGAGGCTGTAAGGCTTTTTGGTCGGCCTCTGGCGGATGAATAAATTATTGTATTCTATTTTGTCTTATTTGAGAATAAGGTAATAAGGCTGAACTATTAATTCCATTCGTCTTCTGCTAAGGTTTGACAAAAGTGGAGCGAAAGACTATTAAAATCATCTCTGCAAAAGGTATCCAAAACTAATACCGTTTTCAGCATCCCAAAATATTAATTAGCCCGCATTCAGCATTAATATATCCTCACATTATTTTGCCTCAAGACGAATTGCTGATGATCCTAAGCCATTTGCACTTGCCGTTAATGTAATGCTTCCCTTGTTTCCATTGGATTGAAGAATAGCAAGCGCAAGCCCGTTTAATGCAGTGTGGCTGTCACCTTTAAAAGATTCAAGGCTTGTTTCGCTTCCGCTATCTACACCCGCTAGAAATCCTTCACCGTTTATTTTAAATTGAATGAGGTTGTCAGCCTCCGGAACAATCGTGCCATCCTTATCAACAATAGTTACTGTTATAAAAGAAAGATCATTCCCATCTGCATTGATGGAGTTCCTATCTGCATGTAAAATAAGTTTAGCCGGTGCGCCTGCGGTTTTTACTTCCTTAGTTAAAACTATTTTCCCAGCTTTTTTTGATACAGCTTTCAACGTACCAGGCTTATAAGGGACGCGCCATTTTACATGCAGGTCGTCTCCTGTTTTATGTTTGGTACCCAGAAATTTTCCATTTAAAAACAAGGTAACTTCATCTGCATTATTATAATAAGAAATCACATCAATAGTATCTCCTTTATTCCAGTTCCAGTGAGGAAAAAGGTGAAGCACTGGTTTGGTTGTCCATTCGCTTTGATACATATAGTAAACATCCTTTGGAAAGCCGGCAATGTCAATGATACCAAAATAAGAACTCCGTGATGGCCATCCAAATGGCGTAGGTTCGCCGATATAATCGAAGCCTGTCCAAATGTATTCACCGGATAAGTATGGATATTTTTTTATGTATTTCCAGGTTTCTTCATGCAAGCTTCCCCATGGTGCTGAAACCTGGTCGTATGCAGAAATGGTATGTTCTTTATTGCCGCCTTCAAAAGGCTTATCCCAACGGTCGGGCCACCGACGGATGGAATCAAAAGGAATGCGGTCGTAATAGCCACGGGTTGCAAGTGCCGATACAGTTTCAGTAGCCAAAAACTTTTGGCCCGGGAAACTATCCCTGAAACTCGTATATAGCTTATGTTCATAATTAAAGCCGATGATATCCAATGCATTTGCTTTCACGAGCCAGTTAGAGGGCCTTGGATTATTCAGCGCAGAGACGGTTGGCCTTGTAGTGTCAAACTGCTTTACAATACTTACCAGTTCACTGCAGATAGCAGTGCCGGTACGATCCCATTGTTCAGGTATTTCATTTCCTATACTCCATATAAAAACAGAAGGATGATTACGGTCCCTTAATAACTGATCCTGCAAATCTTTAACATGCCATTGATCCCAATCCAAATGATAGTCATAAGGTGTCTTTTGTTTCTTCCACATATCAAAAGCTTCATCCATAACAATAAAGCCCATTTTATCGCAGAGATCAAGAAGTTCAGGAGCAGGAGGATTGTGAGAAGTACGAATACCATTGCAGCCCATTGCTTTTAAAATTTCAAGCTGGCGCTGCGCCGCTCTTGTATTAAATGCAGTGCCCAAAGCGCCCAGGTCGTGATGATCGCAAACACCTAAAATTTTTAAAGATTTTCCATTTAATGAAAATCCTTTATCGCTATCAAAATTAAAATACCGTATGCCAAATGTGGTTTCATAAGTGTCTGCAACATTGCCATTAACTATTACCTGTGAAACTGCTTTGTATAAATAGGGCGCATCCACCGACCAAAGTTTGGGCTGTAAAATTTTAAAATTCTGACCAAACGGAACCACCTTTTTATCTTCAATATTTTTGTCGCCTGCAATAATTAATTTCTCAGAAGAGGAAGCAACTTGTTTGCCGACGGCATCTAATAATATAGTATGTAAAATGATTGACCGGTCTGAAGAATTCTGATTATTGATTTTAGTAATAATATGTACAGTTGCAACAGAAGAAGAAACCTGTGGAGTAGTAATAAAAGTGCCCCAATGGTCCACATAGATTTTGCTGGTTTTCACCAGCCAAACATTTCTATAAATACCTGAACCGCTGTACCAGCGTGAATTTGGTTGTCGTAGATTATCAACCTTAACTGCGATCACATTTTTTTCAGTTCCATAATTGAGATAAGGAGTAAGATCATAACGAAAAGAAATATAACCACTGGGGCGCATGCCTAATGAATGTCCGTTTATCCATACTTCACTCTGGCGATATACCCCATCAAAATCTATAAAAATATTTTTGCCTTTATCGCTTTGAGGAAGTATAAACGTTTTGCGATACCATCCCATGCCGCCACGCAAAGCACCCCCACCGACGCCTGTTGGGCTCGTTGAATCAAATGGAAATTCAATGCTCCAGTCATGCGGTAAATTGAGGGTTCGCCAGTTCGCATCATTGATACCTGGCTCATTATAAGCTTCAGTACTGTCCAGTTTAAACTTCCATCCATTATTAAAACTTATCCTGCCTTTATCCTGGGCGGACAGCTGAACAATTGAGAAACAAAGTGTGGTTGCGAGAGTTATCCTTATTATTCTTATCATTAATTACCAGTTTTATTTAATGCAAAGATTATGATATGCATTGGAATTAAAAAGCCTGCAATATATCTCTGTGAAAGAAATAATTGCAGGCTTATATTTATTAAACCTCTTAAAAAGATTGTCAATTTATTTTAGTTTCACTATCCTCACATTATCGGCTGCAGCATCAAAGGATGCTAATGGTGTCTTAGAATCATTATACAACATAATTTGAATCGTTGCTGCATTGGTACCTCCTGTTAGCGTGGCAATATTAGGTGCGGAACTTCCTGAAGGATCATAATTTCCGTCAGTATTTTTTAAAAAATGGGTTAAAGGGATGATCACCGTTTGCCAGCCATCCGTTATAAATTGCCCTGATGATAAATTTTCCCATGGAGCATAACGGGCTAAATAATTAAAATTACCATTGGGGGCGATCATAAGCGATCCGTTTGACCAGGCAGTTTTTACATCTACTTCGAATTTAAGGGAATAATTTGCAATAGGATCACTAAGGTTTGCTGAAGGAAGCCATGCGCCGGAAGCTACCATTACGGCCCTGTTATCGCTATACCATGATCCATCTCCGGCAGTAATGCTACCCGAAGGATTTACTCTTATATAATTGCCTGTATTATCCGGAAATAAAGCGGATTCATTTGTTTTAATACCTCCCCAGTATTGCCAGCCAAAGAAGGCATCACCATCTTCAAAATTGGCAAGAAAACCGGTTGTTGGGGAAAGATAATTATCAAATACAAAAATGGAAGCGCCCGTGCCATAAGTTCCCGTTACCCTCAAAGAATCACCGGCTGTTATTCCTGCAGGAACTGTAACTGACAATTGAGTGGTACCGGTAATAACCAGGTTAGTTCCTTGTTTTCCTCCCGGAAAAATAACATTACTTACTCCATAAAAATCAGAACCGGTTATCGTTATGGTGGTGCCGGCAACTGCATTTTCATTTGATGCACCTGTAATAGTTGGAACAGGGGCGTTAAGATTAAAAGTATAGGTAGCAGTGCCTCCCGAGGTTACTACCTCAACGGTATTTGCTTTGCCGGCAGGAATAGAATCCCATTTTATTGCCGGAACTTTTACAACCAGGCTGGTGTTTGAAAATATGCCGGAATTGAATGTTGCGGGAAAACCATAAAAAGAGATCTGTTCAGCAGAGGCCAGGTTGGAACCCTGGATAACAACAAACTGCCCGGGAAAGGCCGACGTCAACACACTATCATTCGGGGCCGGGGTAATAGCACGAATTTGTTTTATACCGGGCGTTCCATTTCCAGTATTGTCTTTCTTACAGCCGACAATGATAAAAATGCCGGTTGCCGCTATGAAAAGAAGCAAAAGGTGAAGACTTCTATATTGTAACATATTATTGAATTTGTCTTTAAATAAATATTGTTTTACCGGGGTAGTTTACTAAAATCAAATGGAACGGGTGGCTTGGTTAAATCCGGAGCCGCTATCAATTCTGCTTCAGGTAATGGCAGGTAAAGGGTTTGTTCATTAAATGGATAGTATTCCGGTGTATAGACAACGGCCCATGTTCTGGGATTTGATCCTGCATTATAATTGATAGTGTAATTACCCTTGTCCTGCGCAGCGGTATAGGCAATTGCTTTTGCCGGGTTAAAATAATATAAGCGCAATATCTCATACCAGGCATTTCCTTCCAGGGCAGTTTCTATTCTTTTTTCCTGAAAGATGTCGTCAAAAGTAATAGAGGTTTTTTCCGTTAAGCCTGCTCTTTTACGCACAGCATTAAAATATTTCAATGCTTCTGCATCGGATGTGGAACCACCATTGCCCATAATTGCTTCAGCATAAATTAAATATACTTCGGCGAGCCGCATTACATAAGTATTAATATAAGCCGCCATGAATGCACCTTTACCTCCATTATCTGCGGGCGAGCCCACTACATATTTTTTTATATTAGCGATATAGTTGTTGGTAACGTTGATACCCCCGTCTTTTTGATCGAGTTCAGGATAAAAATCTCCCTGGAACATAAGGGTAGATTTTCTGCGGATAGAATCTTCGGGGTGGGTTATAAAATATTTAACCAGGTCGGCGGAGCCACCCTGTGCAGAGCCCCAGCCATCACCGGTTTGTGTAATCTTCGGATCAAAAGCCACGTAGGCCTGGAAGGAATTATTAACTCCCCACGGTGAATTGGTAGGCATCCATTGCAAAGCAAAAAGGCTTTCGCTGTTATTATTTGCGCTGTTGTTGGTGGCACTTTTAAAAAGGTCAGCGTAGTTAGGAACTAAACTATATGCGCTGCCATGAATAACATCTGCCGCATAATATTTGGCGCTGTCCAAATCGGCCTGGTTGCGCGAACCATCTGTTTTACCTAAGCCGGCTCTTGTTAAATACATTTTTGCAAGCATGCCTTCGGCAGAATATTTTGTTACGCGGCCCTGCTGATAAGGAGTACCGGGCAGGTTATCGGCGGCAAACTTTAAATCAACTATAATAAACTGCCATACACTTTCAATTGTATTGCGTACACTTGAATTATCCAACTGTGCTACATTATCATAAATAATGGGCACGGCACCCCAGTAATTCACTAAATTATAATACCCCATGGCGCGCATAAAGCGGCACTCAGCTATTCCCATGTTTTTTACGCCTTCCGAAGCTGTACTACCAGTCGCATTTCTTATACCTTGCATGGTTAAATTACTTTGCGCTATTATTTTATAGAATGATTTATATCCCGGTAGTAAGGTACCCTGGTCGGTTGCTGAAGGAGCGAAACGGATAAAGGCAGTCCTGTCATTTGAATTCAGATTGCCACCTCTTGCTTCACCAAATGCCATAAACGCTTTATCATTATAATCAAACCAAACAATATTATATAATGGCCCGGTGCCGGCCATTATCTCCTCATCGGTTTTATAAAAATTACCGGAGGTTACCGTGTCAACGGGTGGCTTTGTTAAGAAACTCTTTTTACAACTTTGGATCACTGTAAGAGTTAGAATAACGATTGAATATTTTATAACCTGTTTCATATTTTTGTTTTTAATTATATTATAAATCAGCAACTATATTGAAAGTATACATTCTCACACTCGGATAGCGGCCATTGTCCAAACCAACTATTAACGGGCCTCCAAAGTCGGTCATCCCTACTTCAGGATCGTATCCCTTGTATTTGGTGATCGTCAAAAGATTTTGAACATTCACGGCCACCCGTATCCCCTTTATTCCAATTCTTGAAATCAGGCGGTCCGGTAAACTATAGCTCAGGGAAACATTCTTTACCCTTACGTAAGAGCCGCTTTCAACATCCCATTGATTGATGCGGTTGTTCCCGTTGGGATCTCCGGGGGCAACACGCGAAATCTGGTAACCTGGGTTTAAAAGAGTTACGGATGCGCTATCCTGTTGCTGGTAGCTGCTGGGCCTTCCAAAATTGGCCACTGATTTCAGGTAATTGCCATAAACACCACTTCCAATTTCACCCTGGTAGCGGGAATAATTTACGATATCATTTCCAATAGAACCAATGATGAAAATATTTAAGTCGAATCGTTTATAAGAAAATGAGTTATTGAAACCGAATGTGAACTTCGGCCATGGGTTACCAAGAATATGGCGGTCATTCTGGTCTATAATACCATCTGGTTTCCCATTGGGCCCGCTAATATCTTTAAATTTTATATCCCCCACCCATGTTCCGCCCGGCCCAACTGTCATAACGCCGTTAGATGTTTGAATGGCATGTGATGTAATATCCTGGTAGTCTTTAAACAACCCCTCGGCTGTATACCCTGTAATCATACTTACCGGCTGGCCGACTTCTGATAAAAAATATGCACTACCGGAAATGGAATTTATGGGTGTTATCAGTTTGGTTATTTTATTCCGGTCAACGGAAAAATTCAACGCTGTCTTCCAGGTAAAATTCCTGCTTTGGATATTCGTAGTATTAACGGTTATTCCAAAGCCTTTGCTTTGCATGGACCCAACATTGGTAGTAGGCCATTGAATATATCCTGCTGAATAGGAAAGATCACCACCATATAAATAAGCATGAGGATTAATAGTTAACAATTTGTCAGCATTTTTTTTATAAAAATCTGCGATTACTTCTATCCTGTTATTAAGCATGTGTAAATCAAATCCAACATTTAATGTTTTATCTACTTCCCACTGCAGGAAGGGATTAGAAAAGTTTTGTGATAGAAACCCGGTGCCCCAACCGGTAGGTACCGATTGCAATACAGCATAGTACCCTGAAGCGTTGGAATTACCATTAGCTCCGTATTCAAGCCTTAATTTCAGATCATTTATTGCAGGAATACTTTTCATAAAATTTTCCTGCGATATCCGCCAGGCAGCGGATACGGCCGGAAAATTACCCCAGCGTTTCTGTTCACCGAATACAGAAGAACCATCATAGCGGTCTGTAGCCTGCAGTATATAGCGGTCATTATAAACATAAACTGCCCGTCCAAAATAGGATTCCTTTGAACCCCCACTACTCTTTGAACTGTTTGCTATAGAAGTTGTTTGATCTCCGCCGGATAATTCCTGTATATCATTGGTAACAAAGTTTTGCCTTTGACCGCTTAAACCTTCCCCACCATACGCAGATGCTTCATGTGCTGCCATGACAGAAATACTATGCTTCCCGATCTTGGTATCGTATTGCAAACGGGTATTAAAATTCCACCAATAGTTATTATTTGCTGACCTGGTGGATACAGTGGTTGCATTGATCAACCCGTTAAACTGGTACGACGGATGAAACGTATAGTTATTATAATACTGGACACTTGTATTTGCTTCGTTATGAAGCACCAGGCCTCTCATAAACGTAATATCGGTATATACACCCCCAATAAAAGCTGTTGATTTATTATAGTCGTTATTGAGAGTGGCCAATGCAAGCGGATTTGAAAACTGGTATTGAGTGTTAGCCGGTCCACCCCAGCTTCCATCAGGGTTTTTTACGGGGATAGATGGGTTTTGCTGGATGGCTAAAGTAATCATACCGGCATTGGAAGTAGTTACTTTTTCGTTGGTCCTGTTTATACTTAAATTCGTTCCTATTTTTAACCAGTTGCGCGTTTGATTGTCAAGGTTAAAACGCAAAGATCCACGTGAAAAACCGGAACCAGGCGCAACCCCATCCTGGTTAAAATATTCCCCGGAAAAATAAAAGGTGGTTTTATCGCTTCCGCCACTCAGGGATAATTCATGTTTTTGAAGTACTGATCTTCTAAACATTGCAGCCTGCCAGTTGGTACCTGGTCCAAGCACTGACGGATCGATAAAACTTGAATCGGAACCTGTGCCTCCGGCTCTGGCTATCTCATTACGATAGGTTGCATATTCCTGTAAATTCATTACCGGGATATAATCAGGTTTGTCCTGTATGGTTATTAAACTGCTAACCGATATTTTACTCTCTCCTGCCCTTCCTCTTTTTGTTGTGATCATTATTACACCATTGCCGCCTACAGCTCCAAAAATGGCAGTGGCCGATGGACCCTGTAAAACATTCAGCGTTTCAATATCATCGGGGTTAATACCAGACAATATGTTGGCTGATCCACTCCCGTTGTCAGGCCTTATCTGAACACCATCGATTACATATAAAGGCTGAACAGAACCGGTAAGAGAACTTACACCCCTGATAATAACAGAGGGCGCTGCGCCTGGCTCTCCACTACTGGAAGACACATACACATTTGCTGCCCGTCCCTGCAGGGCCTGGTCAAAAGTAGTATTCACTGTCTTGCTGATATCCTTAGCAGTAACAGTTACCTGGGCGCTGCTTAAATCGGTTTTCTTCATTTTACCATAACCAACGACTACTACCTCTTCCATTTTTTCAACAGATGATTCAATTGTAAGATTTACTGTATTCCTGTTTCCAACCCTTATTTCCTTTACCAAAAAACCAATGGAAGAAACTACCAGTACATCTCCCGTGTTTGCATTGATAGTAAAACTGCCGGAAGCATTGGTGTAAGTTGCGTTACGGGTGCCTTTTACAGTTATAGTCGCACCTTCTACAGGTTTTGATCCTAAAGAGGTAACGGTTCCTGTGATCTTTCTTGCTGTTGTGGTGTTCTGAGCATAAAGATTCGCGCTTAATGTAAAGACCGAAATGATACCCCACAATAATAGTTTCAATTTCTTAGTAATTTTTTGTTTCATATTCAAGCAATTAAATGTTTAATAAAATGCAGTTTGTTTTATTCTGAATCAGGACTTATTGTTAATGGTTATTACCGCGCCCACATAATTAACTATAGTATCCGGCTTACTTTCAAAATCCAATGCTTTTGGTTTTGTTTTACTTATCCAAACTATCTTAAAAGTCCGGTTCTTCAACATCCCATCAAAGCTTCCATTTCTTGCGCCAATTATGAGTTGCTGTTTAGCTTCATTGTAACTGAAAGGAATATTGCTGAACTTTCCTTTCTCATAGTTATAGTTAGTATTCTCATCCTCATACAAACTGAAAGAAGCATTTTTACCGGTGTATATATATAATAAAATGGTATCGGCAGTTTTCTCTGCTGTGTATTGTAACTCCGGCCCGAAAGGAATGATAGACCCTTCTTTTACAAATACAGGTATTCTTTCGTAGGGTGCATCGGCATCAATCTTTTGACCACCCCGGTTATATTTTCCTGAATAGAAATCATACCAGCCCTGCCCGGCTGGAAGATACAATTGCCTGTTAACTGCCTTATAGGTATATACGGGATTAATTAATAATGACGGCCCAAACATAAACTGATCTCCAATATTTTTGACTAAGGAATCTTTTGGAAAATCCATTACCAGGCCCCGCATAATTGTATAATCATTATGATAGGTCATGCCTGCCAGTGTATAGATGTAGGGCATGAGGCGATAGCGCAACTTGTCATGGTACAACATACTTTTATAAGCAGGATGATCTTCAGGCGCAATATTATATATCTCCCGGTACGGAAACTGCCCGTGCACCCTGAA
>JBDTZL010000219.1:0-17473 GCA_040005125.1 Ginsengibacter sp. | reverse complement strand
AATACCTTTGATCAGTATGATCAAAAAACAGGATAATCAAAAAATTGGCGGTTTATCAGGTAAGCCGGGTTTATAATAAAAAAGAAATAACGGATTTTAAATCATTCGCTGTTTCATGGCCTCATATAAAATCATCCCCGCAGCGACCGAAACATTTAATGATTCAAATTTTTTTTGCATAGGAATTTTAAAACGATCGTCGCAGGCTTTATATAATACGGATTGAATTCCTTTGTCTTCACTTCCCATAATTATGGCGCATGGTTCTTTAAAGTCTATATCAAAAATATTTATATCAGCAGTCATTTCGCCGGCAAAAACTTTTATGCCATTTAAATGCATTTCATCAACTGCATTCATAAGGCTCTTTACCCGGCATACCACAATATTTTCAAGCGCCCCTGCCGATGTCGCTATGGCATCTTCATTCAACGCCCCCACCCCTTTTTCGGGAATAACAATTGCATGCACACCGCAGCAAAAGGCAGTTCTTGACAATGCGCCGATATTGCGAATATCTGTTATACCATCGAGCATCAGCAGCAATGGAATTTCTCCGTTATCAACAATCATGGAAATTACGTTCTGCAGCTCCTGGTATTGAATTTTAGATTTTACGGCAATACATCCATGATGATTTTCTAAATTAAAATTCCTCAGTTTTTCAAAGGGAACTTTGTTTACAGGTATTCCGTATTTTTCAGCGACCAATCGTAATTCTTCCGCTTCAGGAGAATTGATGGTTGCCTGCAGGTATATCCTTTCCAGTTGCTGGCCGTCATTCATTGCATCAATTACAGAACGGATACCTGCAATCAAAAGATTCTTTTTAGGACGATGCTGTTGAACAAAAGCTTTATTAAATTGTCTCACTTTTCAAATTTACCTGATTAACCGGCTGTAAAACAAAAGCCCCCGATACGAGGGCCCTGTTATCATATTATATAAAATTATTTTAAGCCGAAAGCTTTTTTTACTTTACCAACATAATCCAGTTTTTCCCATGTAAATAATTCAACTTTAACCTTTTTGTCCTTGCCATTGGGTAATTTAAAGATCTTTGTAACGATTTCATTTTTCCGGCCCATATGGCCATATGCAGCAGTTTCACTATAAATTGGATTGCGCAGTTTTAGTCTCTGCTCAATGAACCAGGGACGCATATCAAAAAGGCTTTCGACCTTTTTTGAGATCTCGCCATCTGTGAGTTGAACGGCAGCTGTGCCATAGGTATTTACATATATGCTGGTGGGTTGTGATACGCCGATTGCGTAAGAAACCTGCACAAGCACTTCTTCACAAACCCCCGCGGCAACTAAATTCTTTGCGATGTGACGGGTGGCATATGCTGCGCTTCTATCGACTTTGCTTGGATCCTTTCCACTGAAAGCTCCACCACCATGGGCCCCTTTTCCGCCGTAAGTATCTACAATAATTTTGCGGCCCGTTAAGCCGGTATCACCATGTGGCCCACCTATTACAAATTTACCTGTAGGATTAATATGGTACTTTATATTACCATTAAAAAGATGAGCGTACTTTTTATATTTCGCTTTAACCCGTGGCATAAGAATTTTCTGTACATCATCAGAGATCTTTTGTTGCATTTTAGCATCTGTATCAAAATCGTCGTGTTGAGTTGAAACAACTATTGCATCAATCCTTACAGGCTTATTATTATCATCATATTCCAAAGTAACCTGGCTCTTTGCATCGGGGCGCAGGTATTTGATTTGCTTATTTTCTCTTCTTACAGCAGCCAGTTCCTTTAATAAACTATGGGCTATATCCAATGAGAGAGGCATATAATCTTCTGTTTCATTACTGGCATAGCCAAACATCATTCCCTGGTCGCCAGCACCCTGTTCTTCTTTTTTTACTTTATCTACTCCCTGGTTTATGTCTGACGATTGCTCATGAATGGCCGAAAAAATCCCGCAGGAATTCGCCTCAAACATATACTCACTTTTTGTGTACCCGATCTTGCGGATAACGTCCCTTGCAATCTCCTGGACGTCGAGATATGCTTTTGATTTAACTTCTCCGGCGAGTACTACCTGTCCTGTGGTTACCAAAGTTTCACAGGCAACCTTACTTTGCGGGTCAAATGCTAAAAAATTATCGATGAGTGCATCGCTTATCTGGTCAGCAACTTTATCCGGGTGTCCTTCGCTCACAGATTCGGATGTAAATAAATAGGGCATATTTGTTTTGTTTTAAGAGCGGCAAAATTATGGCTTCGCATTGATTGAGCAAAATCCAATTTCAATAAAGGGTTACGCGAATTTTAAATTACTTATTACACGAATGAATGCACCATTTTTCCATAGTTCTCTTAATTCGTGTAATTCGTGCATCAAATTCGTGTAATAAAAATAAAATTCTTATAAAGTTGAATAAATAACATGCAGGCGAATTCTTTTAGCAGTTTTATTTGTTCCATTTAACTTGATTCCACCTTCACTGATATTATTTAAAGGGTATACGAAAGGCGACACCAATTGATTGCACCGGTCGGCATAGGAAGCCTGATTAACAATATTATAAGGTGACTGTAACCGCAATGTGGCATTACTACTTCCTTTTGTAACAATAGACTGAACATAACGGGAAATATTGAAAACATATTGGCTGATCGGATGGCCACTCCCATCATCAACTATTTTTCTAAAGCCTCCAAAATAAGTAAAATCGGGCTGCTGGTTTATCGTTGTAAAATCGCATGGAATAGGTATATAAGTCCCATTCGTAGAGGTGTCTTTTGTATCTAAGTAAAGATTATTGGGTGTAGTTAACCAGGTGTCTGAGGGTAAAGGAGCGTAAGCCTGGTCAACAATTAATTCAGCACGATGAATTATCCTGTTAGACCATCCGGTCAAACCAGGAATTTTAAGTTCGGCATAGGTGCCCGGTGCTGTTTGAATATAAATAAGGCTATCACCGGTGGCAGGATGCGTAAGATGATTGGTAATTTCAGAAGTACCTCTTTCACGGATAACAGAATTTGCTTCGCCGGATGAATCTGTAAATGGAAAATCTATAATTGAAGTATCTTTTACATTGGCGACAGATGTCCTGAAATAAAAGGATACTCTCGTATCGCTATTACTGAGATCGAAATAATTAATTGCGTTTCCGCCAAATGCCTCGTCAGGAATAATTGCAAATCCACTAAAGTAATTTTTGAAAGTAGTATTGGTTTTAAAAATCACTGCAGAATCAGTGATGAACTCTTGCGCAAAAGAATCGGATAGCCTGATCCTGAGTTGATTATCTGCGTCTTCCCTCAAAACATGTACAGAATCAGCAAGCCTTGCAGGAATAAAGGTTTGTTGACCTAACAATGTGGAATTATCATAATTAAAAACATTGCAGGTTGTATAAGTACTATCGGCCTGGAATTGATTAAGTAATTGATAAACCAGTACTTTCTGCGGGGCCAAAGTATCACCATAAGAATGTGAATAATGCAAAACCAAAACTGCAGAATCAAGGATTAAAGTTCCGTTGTCAGAAGCAGGAAAAGTAAACGGGAAAAACTGGGGTTTTAATTCAATATAAATACTGGCAGTTGTTTTTCCAAAATTGGGATCATCAGGAATAATTCCTAGTGTATGCAAATCAGTCCGGTATACTGAATCACAAAGAGCGGGGTCAAAGTTAGTGGCCACCACATCCAGCGTGGTATCGAATGTATGAATATTATCTACTACAGGAATCAGGTTTGCCCCAAGTTTTGTAGTATCAATTTTGGTGCAACTCCAACCTGCCAGAATTAAAAATATATACTTTGGGAGAGCAGCTTTGAATTTTCTGATAAACACTACGAAAACTTGTTTGAAATAAGGAAATAAATCGACGAAACCTATTTGTCCGCAAGTTCGGCATACAATTGTAAATAGTCTGTTAAATCTGATTCTGCATTATATTTCAATACTTTTTTCCCTTTCACTTTACTAAATTCGTCAACCAGTTTCTTATCAACTTTTTCAGCGCCGAAGGTTATAGCATCTGCATAGGTGGCGCCTCCTCTGAACATAGAAACATTGTTTCCTTCTTTAAAAGGTTCAAGGTCTTTTTCTTTAACATTTACGTTAATTGAAGCGAGCCTTACAAAATCAGCACCAAGTTTCTCTTTAAATGTATTCTGCCCTATTGTATAAATAATTTTGCAATTGCTAAATACGGGTTCTTTTTTATAGGCTGTTTTAATATACATTGGTATGAGGCCGGTCATCCAGCCACTGCAATGAATAATATCAGGCGGCCAGCCAAACTTTTTTACGGTTTCCAATGCGCCCTTACAAAACAAAACGGTCCTTAAAATATTATCGCTGAACCAATTTTCATTTTCGTCGTGGAACAATGTTTTTCTTTTAAACAAATCTTCATTATCAAGAAAATAAATCTGCAGTCTTGCATTTGGTAAAGAAGCGACTTTAATAACAAGAGGATAGTCGTCTCCGTCAATCGATACATTAATTCCCGAAAGTCTTACCACCTCGTGAAGCCTGTGTCTTCGCTCATTAATTATACCAAAACGTGGCATAATACAACGCACTTCCATTCCACTTTCATTTGATTTAACCGCAAGCCTGTTTACAATTTCAGCAAACTCTGTCATCTCCAGGTACGGAGACATTTCGTTTGCAATAAATAAAATTCTTTTCTTTGTTGACATTTGCGAAGAGTTAAATTAGCTTTATCCGTTTTTTTTGCAGGCGGCGAAGTTACAGGTTTTTTTTTGTTAAATCACTTTAAACCCAATGTTGAGCCATATTTCAACGCAGGTATGTATGATAGTATTTAAACATTCCAAAGATTTACAATCTTATTTTCATAATACGGCTCAAAAAAAGCGTTCTACCGGTTTTGTACCTACTATGGGGGCTTTGCATGAGGGACATTTGTCGCTTATTGCCCAAAGCAGGTTAAAAACCGGCACTACTATTTGCAGCATTTTTGTAAACCCAGTGCAGTTCAACAATCCGGATGATTTTAAAAAATATCCCACCGCCATAGAAAAAGATATTTTATTACTTGAAGAAAGCGGGTGTGATATATTATTCATGCCCGGAGAAAATGAAATATACCCGGACGCTGATTCCAGGACCAGGCATTTTGAGCTTGGGTATCTTGAACAGATTTTAGAGGGAAAATTCAGGCCCGGGCATTTCCAGGGCGTATGTCTTGTAGTGGAAAAATTACTTAATATTATTAATCCCTCGGTTTTGTTTCTCGGGCAAAAAGACTACCAGCAATGCCTGGTAATAAAAAAACTTGTGGACCTCATGAATAAGGATGTCGAAATAACGATTTGCCCAATCCGTCGCGAACCAAATGGCCTTGCCATGAGCAGCCGCAACCTGAGATTAAACGACGAAGAAAAAAATATCGCCTCAGAATTGTATAAAACTCTGGAACAAATAAAAAAGAACCTGGCACCTGGTAATTTTTCATATTTAAAAAAAGAAGCAACTGTTAAACTTGAACTTGCGGGCTTTACAATAGATTATCTTGAATTGGCCAAAAGTTCTGATCTTGAAATTGTTGAGGATTGTGATATCCATGAAAAATATATAGCATTAATTGCAGCATTTCTAAATAATGTAAGATTGATAGATAACCTTGAGGTAACAGGCCAATGTTGATTCACTTTATTATCTTGTAGCCGTTTATGAAAAAAAAGATTATTGCGATTTTCAAATACCTGGTTTTTCTTGGCGTTGGAATTTTTTTGATGTGGTGGCAATTAAGCAAAATGACTGCGGTGCAAAGATTGCAGTTTCGCGAATCGTTACAACATGCTAATTATATTGTAATACTGCCCATAATTATCATTGCAATTCTCAGCCATATCAGCAGGGCTATTCGATGGAAGATCATGATAGAGCACATGGGCTACCACCCTTCCACATCCAATACTTTTTATGCAACCATGTGTGGTTATTTTGCCAACACTTTTATTCCGAGGGCCGGTGAGATCCTAAGATGCACCCTGCTTGCCCGTTATGAAAAAGTTCCTGTAAATAAGCTTATAGGAACGATTCTGGTGGAACGGTTCTTTGACCTTTTTTGTTATATTTTAATTATTGTATTCACGATATGTATACAGCTGGATACGGTAAGCGATTTTATAAAGAAAAAGGTTTTGCTTATATCAAATAGAAATGCTTCTTTTTCCTGGTGGATACTATTACTTTCAGTTGCAGTTGCCGCCATCCTGGTAACCATATTTGTAAAGTGGATTTTAAAAAGGCACTCGAATCACAGGCATATTATTAAGCTTAGAGGGTTTCATATAGGGTTGAAAGAAGGTTTTACCTCTATCCTCCTTTTAAAAAAAAGGAAGTTGTTTCTTTTTCACACTGCGTTTATCTGGACCATGTATTTTCTTGAAATATATATTGGCTTTTATGCCCTTTCTGCTACCGCGGGGCTGGGGCTTGGAGCCGCCCTGAGTGTACTCACACTGGCAACGCTCGCAATGATAGTGGCTCCCGGGGGGATTGGCGCCTTCCCTGTCGCCATACAGCAGGTTTTACTTATTTATTCAATTGACAACATATCTTTTGGATGGCTTATGTGGAGCGTCGCTACGGGTATAATTATTGTTGCCGGATCTATAAGTTTTGGATTATTAATTTACAATAATAAAAAAAGCAATGAAACAAAGCAGTAAAATTAATGAGAGAATTTTTACATCCCATCTTCTCCAGGCGCAAATAAAATGGTGGAGGCTTATTAATAAAACAATTGCTTTCACAAATGGTGTTTTTGATATCCTGCATGAAGGGCATATCAAAGTATTATCGCAGGCTGCCTCATTTGCAGATGTCCTTATTGTTGGAGTGAACGGTGATGCTTCAGTAAAAAGATTGAAAGGGAACAGCAGGCCGGTAAATAATCAGCAATTCCGGGCCCTGTTGCTGGCATCCCTGATAGTGGTTGATGCGGTTAGTATTTTTGACGAAGACACTCCTCTCGAACTTATAAAAAGTATAATGCCTGATGTCTTAATTAAAGGAGGCGATTACAATTCCGACACAATAGTTGGTGCAAAGGAAGTAGTTGCCGGTGGTGGTAAAATACAAATTATACCGCTCGAAGAAGGCTTTTCAACAACCGGCATTATTGAAAAAATGAAGCAGATCTAGATAATAACAGTTATGGATAAACGCAAAATAATTGTAAGGGATATCAGCTGGCTTGCATTTAACGGAAGGGTATTGCAGGAAGCCGGCGACGAAACCGTTCCACTAAGGGAAAGAATTCGTTTTCTTGGAATTTTTTCCAGCAATCTTGATGAATTTTTCAGGGTACGCGTAGCCACTTTACGACGTATGATAGAAGTTGGCAGTAAGGCAAATATGCACCTGGAACAAACCCCCGAAAAAATCCTGGAAGATATTACCCTGCAGGTTACCATTCAGCAAAACCAGTTTAATCAAACCTGGGCCAACATTCTTACCGAACTTAAAAACCAAAAGATATTTTTAGTAACAGAAAAACAACTCAACCGTGAGCAACAGAAGTTTGTACTCTCGTATTTTAATGACAATGTAAGAAGCAATATTGTGCCTCTTATGATTGAAAGCATCCTCGCTTTTCCAACCCTCAATGACAAATCAATTTATCTTGCCTGTAAACTTTCTATAAAAGATGGAAATATACCGCAAAGATTCGCCCTCGTTTCTGTACCCGCGAGGTTACCAAGATTTGTGACGCTTCCTTCAACCGAACAAGGCAGTTTCATTATTTTGCTGGAAGATATTATCCGCTTTTGCCTCCCAAATATTTTTTCATATTTTGGTTATGATACCTTTTCATCCAATATTATAAAAGTAACAAGAGATGCAGAAATTGATATAGATAATGATATATCTACCTCTCTTATACAAAAAATAGAAAAAGGACTAAAGAACCGCAAGAAAGGAAAACCAGTACGTTTTATTTTCGACAAGGATATTGATAGTTTACTTCTGAACTATCTTATTAAAAGGCTTGGCTTGTCTGAAAAAGATAATATTCAATCCGGTGGGCGAATTCATAATCACAAAGATTTCATAAATTTTCCCGATGCCGTATTTGAGAAAAAAAACCCCAGGAAAAAGCCTTTCATTCACCCATTGTTGCAAAATGCAAACAGTGTTACGAATATCGTTCTGGAAAGAGATGTTCTTCTCAATTTCCCTTATCATTCGTTTGATTCTATCATTGACTTACTGCGCGAAGCTGCCATTGCGCCGGATGTGGTTAGCATTAAAATAACCTGTTACCGGCTGGCCAGCGGATCTAATATTATTAATGCGCTCACAAATGCTGTTAGAAACGGAAAGTCGGTTACTGTAATTCTTGAACTCAGGGCAAGGTTTGATGAAGAAGCAAATCTCGAATGGAAAGAACGGCTTGAAGAAGCAGGTGTAAAAGTTTATATTGGTTCGCCTAATTTGAAAGTGCATGCCAAACTCTGTCTCATAAAAAAAAGAGCCAACAACCACACGATCCATTTTGGTTTTGTAAGTACCGGTAATCTCAATGAAAAAACTGCCGGCTTGTATGGAGATCATTGTCTTTTAACCAGCAACAGAAATATTATGGCAGATGTAAACAGGATGTTTGCTTACCTGGAAAATCCAAAAGACACACAACCTCTTAAAGCCTGTAAAAAATTAATAGTAAGCCCTGTGGCCATGCGTAAGCAACTCCACCTTCTCATCGATAAAGAGATCAAGAGCGCGCATGAAGGAAAGCATGCTTCTATTATTTTAAAATTAAATTCCCTCAGCGATGAAGAACTGATACTAAAACTGTATGATGCTGCAAAGGCAGGTGTTAAGCTAAAACTGATCATCAGGGGCATCTGCTGCATGTTAACTGAAAATAAGAAGTTTATAAAAAAAGTGAAAGCAATCAGCATAGTTGATGAATATCTCGAACATGCCAGGGTGATGATTTTCAATCATGATGGGAAAGAAAAAGTTTTCATTTCTTCAGCAGACTGGATGGTTAGAAATATTGATCATCGTGTGGAAGCAACATGCCCTATTCCTGATAAAGAAATTCAACAGGAATTGAAAGACATACTAAATATCCAGCTGAATGATAATGTAAAAGCAAGGATCCTTGACAACGAACTTTCGAATACTTACATAAAAAACGGAAGGACCAAAAGAATACGCTCGCAGATTGAAACATACAATTACCTTTTAAAGAAAAAATATACCCCGGATGAAACTGGCGGCAATTGACATTGGAAGCAATGCTGTAAGGCTGCTTATCTCAGAAGTAAGTGTTGATGACAAAAAAAAGGCATCCTTTAATAAGGTCTCACTGGTAAGAGTGCCGTTGCGACTGGGTTTTGATGTGTTTGAATCCGGAAAAATTTCAGCACTTAAAAGCGAGCTGTTGTTACATACTATGAAAGCATTCATCAATTTATTGCATGCTTACGAAGTGAAATACATGAAAGCCTGTGCTACTTCAGCAATGCGGGAAGCATCGAATGCTACAGAGATTATCGACATGGTAACAAAAGAAACAGGGATTGAAATTGAAGTTATTTCCGGAAGCGATGAAGCAGCTTTCATATACGAAAATCACGTGGCTGAAAATTTAGATAAAAACCATTCTTATTTATATATCGATGTAGGCGGGGGAAGTACGGAGCTTACATTCCTAAGCAACAATAAACTCATTTTTAAGGATTCTTTTGATATCGGAACGATCAGGCTTCTTAAAAATAAAGTTACAGATGAAGCATGGGATGAAATGAAAGATGATATAAAAAATAAAACAAAAGGCTACAACGAAGTAATTGCAATTGGATCCGGTGGCAATATCAATAAAGTTTATTCACTTAGTAAACGTAAAGACACCAAGCCCCTGCCGCTTGAATTGCTGCGGGATTTTTATAAAGAGCTCAGTAATGTCTCTCTCGGCGACAGGATACGAATTTATAACCTTCGCGAAGACAGGGCCGATGTAATTGTACCTGCATTACTGATCTATGTAAACGTTATGAGATGGGCAGGCGCTTCAGAAATTTATGTTCCAAAAATCGGTCTCGCTGATGGGCTCGTGCAGCATTTATGGGAGGAGGTAAAATTGAAGGATGTTGACGTATAAAAGTAGTCAATAGGTTAATAGGTCAATAGTCATTAGGTCAATAGTCATTAGGCCAATAGTCATTAGGTCAATAAGTCGCCTTACATCACACATTACCCACGTGGACTCAATTACCACTGACGGATAGCCCAATGACTCAATGACTCAATGACTCAATGACCCAATGACCCAATGGCTCAATGACTCAATGACCGATGGCCCAATGGCTCAATAACTTATTGACCTAATGACCATTGACCAAAACATTACTTCAAAAGTTTTAAAATCTTAATACATTTACAAAAGCGAATGCTCAAAAGGATTTGTTTTATTCTAATGCAGAGCCATCTCCCTCCTATCGCTTCTTCATTCAAAAACATATACCATGTCAGTCAATAAAGAAGTAAAAAAAATCACTACCAACACATTACTGAAAATGAAACAGGCCGGTGAAAAAATATCTATGATCACCGCCTATGATTTTTCATTTGCAAAAATATTTGATGCTGCCGGTATTGATATTATTCTTGTAGGTGACAGCGCGAGTAATGTAATGGCGGGTCATGAAACGACACTGCCTATTACACTTGACCAGATGATTTATCATGCAGCGGCTGTTGTGCGTGGGATCGACCGTTGCCTGGTGGTGGTTGACCTGCCCTTTGGAAGTTACCAGGGTAACAGTAAAGAAGCATTGATTTCAACTATAAGAATTATGAAGGAAACCGGCGCACATGGTATTAAACTTGAAGGCGGAGAGGAAGTACTTGAATCAGTAAAACGAATCATTAGTGCCGGTGTTCCTGTAATGGGGCACCTCGGTTTAACACCGCAATCCATTTATAAATTCGGAACCTATACTGTAAGAGCCCGCGAAGAAGAAGAGGCTGAAAAGCTGAGGCGGGATGCCGCTCTTTTGCAGGAAGCAGGTTGTTTTGGAATCGTGCTTGAAAAAATTCCTGCATCCCTGGCAAAAGAAGTTTCGGAACAACTTTCAATCCCTACAATAGGTATTGGGGCCGGCAGGTATTGCGACGGGCAGGTGCTGGTGATGCATGATATGCTCGGCATTAATACAGAATTTAAACCACGTTTTTTAAGAACATATCTAAATTTACATGAACAGGTTACCAGAGCTGTTCATCAATATATTAAAGATATAAAATCAAAAGATTTTCCAAACGAAAGCGAACAATACTGATCACTCAATGATAACCTTTACCTTTTTTTCATTAGCTGGATCTGTTTCCTTTTCCCAGCTTCGAAGCTGAGAAAAATGAACAGTTACTACTCCCTTTTTTTGAGCAGTTATAGTAAAGACTTCGTCGGCACTTGCCCCCATATTTTTTTGACCCGATTTTTCCGGTAGTACAAATTCTTTTGAGACTTTTATGCAATCATTATTATCATCTGTTGTATAGTTCCAGGCGTACCCGGCAGTTGCCAATCCTTTCAACGTAATGGTTGTTGAGGTTCCTGTTTTTAATTTTATTTCGTCGGTATTCATGCTGTTATTTTCAATAAAGATCGATTATTCCAATATATTAAATAAAAAAGAACCCTGTGGCCTATTTCAGGATTCTTTTTTATTTATATTAATGAAGTTGCCTGCAGTTGGCCTGCGTATTATCATTTTTTTACTACAATATCCTGATCGTCCAAAAATCTTCAGCGAGGTGGCTACTCGTTATGTAGCCATAAGGCATGTAGAAATATCCTTTAAGGCCCCAATTTTTCCCCCAGGAATTTCTCACAATTATTGCCTGCTTACTGTCATCATAGCCTACAGCCATCACCGCATGGCCTCCCAATACTTTTTCTTTCGCCTTGGGCATTGGTAGCATACCGGTTTTTGCAACTACCTCAGTTTCGAAACTTTCATAAACAGTAAAACCAAAAACGAACGGAAATCCTTCTGAAAGACAGGATTGTAATTGTGTTAAATTGCCATTGTTTAGTCTTTCGTAGCTTTTAATTGTGGACTTCAATGCATCATCATAACATTTTTTTGAAGGCTTTTCTGTAAATTTTTCAACTATGTATGGCCATTCAATCTCCGGGCAAATTCCATTTACATTTAATGACTTAATCCCATTCCGGATATGAGCGCCACTGTCGGAATTAACCGTTTTTATCATTACTCTTTCATTATAATATAAAAATAACCTTGATGGAATAAATTCATCAAGTTTTTGCATTCTCCTGCCAAACTGAAATGCCGCTCCGAGTGCATTGGCAGTACAGCTTCCCAACTGGCCCTGGTTATAAATGACCGGGCATTTTGAACGAAGGTCAATTTTTGAAGGTATTTTTTGTATCGACATCATGGACGCCGAATACATCAGGTCACGCTGGTCGGGAAGATCAGGAACCCAACCGTAACCAAATGACGGAGGCTTTTCTGCCGATGCTTTAATTGCTTTACTCATAAAATAAAATTAAGGGGGTTATAAATGTTTAGATATGCAAATATTTTTCAAATGTATCAGTCAATAGTAACTGGAATGGAAAAAAATGTATGACATGAACACCATGTAAATTCTTCGGGCTTAAAAATAATAAAAAAAAATAAAACACAATGCTCCATTTACTAAATCATTGTACCCATTTACGTAATCCTTGTAAATGTTATAAACATCCATAGTTTTGCCAGAAATAACAAAGACATGGATTTTTTAAAAAACCTGCACATTCATGCCGATAATCCCGGAGTGTCAACGGGTAACAAATGGTTACCTGCTTCCGGTGAAAAAATGAAATCCTCCTCTCCTGTTGACGGAAAGGAAATCAGCAGCGTAAGTATTTGCGATAAAAAAAGCTACGACCTTGTAATTAAAACTGCACAAAAAGCATTTATTGAATGGCGCATGTGGCCCGCTCCAAAAAGGGGAGAAATAGTGAGGCAGCTCGGAAATGAAATCAGGAAAAATAAAATGGATCTTGGCAAATTAGTGAGTTATGAAATGGGAAAGAGCCTGCAGGAAGGCCTCGGCGAAGTGCAGGAAATGATCGATATCTGTGATTTTGCTGTGGGGCTTTCCAGGCAATTATATGGGCTTACAATGCATAGTGAAAGACCGGGCCATAGAATGTACGAGCAATATCACCCGCTTGGAATAGTGGGCATCATTTCAGCATTTAATTTTCCCGTAGCAGTTTGGAGTTGGAACAGCATGCTGGCAATGGTTTGCGGAGACGTGTGTGTATGGAAACCTTCAGAAAAAACGCCACTTTGCGGTGTTGCCTGCCAGCAGATCATTTCAAAAGTGTTCAAAGAAAATAATGTTCCTGAAGGCGTGTGCAGTTTGATCACCGGTGCCAGGGAACCGGGCCAGTGGCTGAGCGAAGACACAAGAATTGCACTGGTATCCGCAACGGGTTCTACCAGGATGGGTAAGGCAATAGGCGCAGTTATTGGCGCACGCCTTGGAAAATGCCTCCTTGAACTTGGAGGAAACAATGCAATAATTATTACAAAAAATGCGGATCTTGATATGGCGCTGATAGGCTGTTTATTTGGTGCGGCGGGTACAGCAGGCCAGCGTTGCACAACAACAAGAAGACTTATTATTCATGAAAATGTGTATGAAATTTTAAAAAAGAAATTAGTAAAAGCCTATAACCAGCTCAAAATCGGCAACCCCTTAAAAGAAGAAAATCATGTTGGCCCATTGATCGATAAAGATGCGGTGCAGATGTACCTGGATTCAATTGCCGCCTGTAAAAAGCAGGGAGGTAAATTTATTGTTCCGGGCGGCACTCTCACCGGTAAAGGATTTGAAAGTGGATGTTATGTAAAACCATGCATTGCAGAAGTGACCAATGAAATGGAGATTGTTCAACATGAAACATTCGCCCCCATTTTATATCTTATAAAATATAAAGCACTTGAAGAAGCTATTGCCCTGCAAAACAATGTGCCCCAGGGATTGTCAAGTGCCATCTTTACGCTCAACATCCGTGAAGCAGAATCGTTTCTTTCACAGGCTGGCAGTGATTGTGGAATCGCCAATGTAAATATCGGCACTTCAGGTGCAGAAATTGGCGGAGCTTTTGGAGGGGAAAAGGAAACAGGCGGCGGAAGGGAAAGCGGCAGTGATGCGTGGAAAGCTTACATGCGCCGCCAAACAAACACAATTAATTATACCGATAAACTTCCGTTGGCACAGGGAATAAAGTTTACCGTATAGATTTAAGGGATATTGTTTTCATTTGTATGTACTGGTTATATTCTTAGCCGCTTTCGGAGGTTCTCTGTGGGGAGCCACAGACTTTCAAGAGATAATATTTTCATTATATGTATCTTTTATATGATCGTGATTAACATAAAAATTGTATAATAATTATAAGCGGTGGCTTATTGTTATTTAATTTATAAATATTTGTAATACTAAATTAAATATTCAATATGATATCAGAAATTAAACATTTTTTTCTGGGCATACTTTTTCTGAGTTCTGTGACTTTTGCAACATTTGCACAGGGAAATTCAGAGAAGGTTGTGGCGCCCCACAACTGGCACGAACTTGATAGAACGGAGACAGGATATTACGGTGTAAGCCTTGACAAAGCATACGGGTTTGTAAAAAACAAAAAAAGTAAGACTGTAGTAGTAGCCGTGATCGATAGTGGCGTCGACACAACACAGGAAGATCTAAAGCCCGTATTATGGCACAACCCGGGTGAAATACCAGGCAATGGTATTGATGATGATCACAATGGCTATGTTGATGATGTGTATGGATGGAATTTTATAGGCGGAAAAGATGGCCGTAACCTGCACCAGGATTCCTATGAAGGTGCAAGAGTGTATTGGAATCTTCATCAAAAATACGGGGATGATATTCCGGACACTGTTAGTATGATGCCTGAACAAAAAAAAGAATTTGCAGAATATATCAGAGCCAAAGAAAAAGTTGTGGGCTCAGTTGATCCTAAAGAACTCATGTTTATGCAAAGGATACTTCCCGCATTGGAAAGAGGTGATTCCATTATTGCCAAAGATCTCGGTAAGACCGGGTTTACCGGTAACGATTTAAAAAATTATGATGCTAAAGATGCTGATGCAAAAACTGCCGCCAGTATATATCTTAACATCTGCAAGCTCAACAACGATGATAATATAACCAACCAGGATATACTGGAAGATTTAAAGGGGCAGATCAGAAAAGGTGAATCCGGCAATGAAGCCCCGGAAGATTTTCGGGGTGAAATTGTAAAAGACAGTGCGGATGATATAAATGATCGCTTTTATGGTAACAATGATGTAATGGCAGGTACCCCTTCACATGGCACGCATTGCTCGGGTATAATTGCCGCCGCAAGGAACAATGGAATAGGAATGGATGGCATTGCAGATAATGTAAGAATAATGATGGTACGTGCAGTGCCCGATGGCGACGAGCATGATAAAGATATTGCTAACGCGATCCGGTATGCGGTTGACAATGGAGCTCAAATTATAAGTATGAGTTTTGGTAAAGATTTTTCTCCCCAAAAAAGCTGGGTAGATGATGCGGTAAGATATGCTCAGGGCAAAGATGTGCTCCTGGTGCATGCAGCAGGAAATGACCATAAAG
The DNA here is from genome assembly GCA_040005125.1 of Ginsengibacter sp. GTDB lineage: Bacteria > Bacteroidota > Bacteroidia > Chitinophagales > Chitinophagaceae > Ginsengibacter. The sequence continues at coordinate 1,787 of JBDTZL010000219.1, read as the reverse complement.
ATATCGACAGCGCTGAAAATTTCCCCAACCCTGTTTATATAAACAATTCAGGCCGGGCCAAAAACTTTATTACAGTAGGTGCAAGTGGAGATCCCACTAATGGTGGGTTCACGGCAAGTTTCAGCAATTATGGTAAAAATGAAGTCGATGTATTTGCTCCTGGTGTAAATATCTATTCCACCTTACCAGGTGGGAATAAATACGGTAATTTTTCTGGTACCAGCATGGCATGTCCTGTGGTTGCGGGTGTGGCTGCCTTAATACTTGAATACTTCCCCGATTTAAGTGCTGAACAATTGAAATATGTTATTGAAAAATCAGCTGCGCCTTTAAAGGAAAAAGTTATTTTACCCGGTACACAAAAAACTCCCGGCGGAGATGGAGAATCTGAAATGGTGAACCTTTCAGATATATCAAAATCGGGTGGAGAAGTTAATGCCTATGAAGCCATGAAGCTTGCTTCCACATTAAAGGGAGACAGGAATATGAAAATGAATTTTCTCCCAAAATCTAAGGCAAATAGAATTAAAAAAGGATGATGGTTACAAGTTCAGGTGCATAGTTCAAGGGCTGGTAAATTAGTTCCCTCTCTGAGGCCGAGGAGATGGGGTGATGCTTTTAAGGTTGAAAGTTTTAAGGCAACCATCAACCATCTCCGGATCTTCTTTCGGCTGATTATTTTAAATAATAATGTTATACTTTTTTTAAACCACTAATAATGAATCAGCAGAAACCTGAAATCGAAGTGCTTAAATCTAAAGCAGGAACTTATCCTTCAAATTTTCAGCGATATGTTGACGAAGTTAAAGAAGATGATTTAAAAACTGCTTTTAAAAATCAAATGCCTGCGGCAGAAATTTTTCTTCAATCCATTAGTGAAGAATTATCGAAAAGAAAATATGCCGAGGGTAAATGGACTATCAAAGAAATATTACAGCACATTATCGATGCAGAAAGAATTTTTGGATATCGCGCTTTATGCTTTGCAAGAAAAGAAAAGCATACCCTCCCCTCTTTCGATGAAAATGAATATTCAGTAAATTCAAATGCCAATGATCGTGCCTGGGCAGAGCTTATAGAGGAGTTCTCTGCCATTCGTAAAACGACGGAATATTTATACAACAGCTTTTCATCCCAGGCAATAAATGTAACAGGCAAGGCCGGAGATTACACTATGGGTGTTTCAACACTTGGGTTTGTGATCGTCGGGCATCTCAATCATCATATCCGTATTATACAGGAGAGATATATTGGCGTGTAATTTTTAATGCCGAAACAATTGCAGGGGTCGCCGGATTAAACGTTTTGAAATTCGCTCACCTGCCTTGGGATAAAGGATACATTTTACAATTTACAACACCCTGCCACGCCTTAATTATTATAATAGTAACCGGCTTCATATAAGTTTTCTTAACGCGCCATTTACGGGTACTTCACCATGCCACATGCTATATATAAACCCCCGAGCCGGCCGCTTCAGTATTGCGCATTACAAAGTTCAATACCAGCGCCTAAGATTGGGTTGCCGGCAAACTGTGTAAAAAACAAGGTGATTGTGGCATACAGCTATGTACTTCATACCGTGCACCAGGCGCCCTATATATTTATTCCATTTTTCAAAATTGAATTGCCCGGCAATAAAAGAGCACAGTAAATACACATTTAGTAAGAACGCAATCCAAAATTACGCAACGCTAATTTGCAAACTTTGGCAAAATTTATATATTTTGTTTAAATTTATATTTATTGTCCCGCTAAAGTTATAGAAATATGCGATGATCCTTTAT
>JBDTZL010000198.1:0-17524 GCA_040005125.1 Ginsengibacter sp. | reverse complement strand
CGGTTACTTTAAAGCGCTTCTTGGCGCTGGAGTTGGTTTTAACCTTTGGCATTATTTAATATTTACTTTTACACCCTGCCGGCGCCTCCGAACAGACGGAGAACTTATGGAGCCATGTGGGCAATATGTTTTTGACAATACAGGTTTAGCAAAAACATAAAATGCTAAACGGGGTGCAAAAGTAAGGGATTTTTTTAAAAAAGCAATCAGCTGTCAGCAATCGGCTGTCAGTTATTTAACCCCTGAGCCCTGGTTTGCAAAGACCTTCTTTAAAATATCAGTTATTCTGGCCGCGGGGTCCTTACGTATTTTTTGCTCCTCAAGACCGATATGATAAAATAACCCTTCCAAAGTTTTTTGGGTTACATAGTCAGTAAGGTCGGTATTAACAGGATTGCTGCTAAAACGGTTATATGCTGTAAAAACATCTTTCCAGTATTTGGTGGCATTTACATATTGCAGCGAATGCGAAATAATTGGTTTACATGCGGCAGTAAGCTGGATAGTTGTGGTACGCTTCAGGTAATCTGTTGCTGCAAAATCGCCCCCTTTTAAAATTCCCAGGGCATCCTGTATGGTCATCTGCTTTATAGAATTTACAAATATATCTCCTACATATTTTGAAGCATCTTCCGCTGCCCGGTTCATCGATACAATAGCCTGGTCCACAGTTTTTCCAAGTCCAACATCCCGTAAAGTTTTTTCAAGCTTTTGTGCTTCCGGAGGCATTACAATTCTTATGATATCATCTCCATAAAAACCATTCAATAATCCAAGGTGAAAAGTTGCGGAATCAGTGCCTACGCGCAATGCTTCTTTTAAACCCTGCACCACATCCCCTGTACTAAGATTTCCGGTACCGCCTGAACTTAAAATATTGCGTGCTGTATCACAACCCGCAAGTGGAAAAATAAATAAACTACTTATGACAATCAGTTTTTTCATGCTAAAAATTTTCTTTACTGTTTCAACTACGGTGCCAAAGAAATGGCATCGATAATTTGTTCAAATGAAAACAACCATATAGAACAAATAGACTATGTATTATCGTATTAGCATCCCAGAACATCGGCGCACCGGCACATTACAACACTTTAAACATTTATTTATATAAACATTTTGAAAGATTTGTTTTATAATTTTCATCTTTGCAACCAACTCCTTATAAATTATTTTTTTTAACAGGTGGAAATGGTGACTAATGGTTTAAGATTTTTCAAAGGCTTCCTGGTTTGTATTAATCTTTGCATAATTGCCTGTTACCTGGCCGTGTGTGTGCTCCCATATATAAACACTGATAAGTATTGGTATATTGCGTTACCCGGGTTAATATTTCCCCTGGTTGCATTTGCGCTTATTTTTTTTATCCTGATCTGGGCATTTGCGAAATCTAAATGGTGTTGGGTATCAATTATAGTATTACTTATGGGCATACAACAAATCCAGGCAGTGTTTGGCTTTAATATACCCAAAGAATTTAAAACCGGTAAGAGTGCAAACACCTTGCGCGTTCTGCAATGGAACGTATCAAGCTGGGATGAAAGAAAAAAAAGGTGGAAAGGCGGGGAAAGTTACCGCCCGCCTATGATGGCCCTGGTAAAGGAACTGGATGCTGACGTTCTTTGCCTTGAAGAATTTTTTGAGCCAAAAGACACCGGTTATTTCCAGCCCAATATTTCAACCATTATAAATATGGGATATACATATCATTATTTCATTCCAACCCGCACTTTTGTAAACGATTATCAATCAGGGATCGCCATTTTTTCGAAATATCCAATTACCGACTCCGCCTATTTTAGTTTTAAAAAAAATAATTCGGCAGAACATTTACTCTATACAGATATAAAAGTAGACAACAGAATTTTTAGAATATTTGCAACGCATTTACAATCGGTACATTTTAATGAGTCGGATTTTGAGAGTTTAAGCAGGTTGAAACACGCACACGAAGAAGGCTTACGCGATTCCCGCACTATTATTTCAAAACTGAAAAGAGGATATGAATCCCGTTATGAACAGGCAGAACTGGTAAGTCAAAAGATGAAAGAAAGCCCCTATCCTACATTGATTTGCGGCGATTTTAATGATGTGCCAAATTCAAGCACTTACTTTAAAATAAGAGATGGCCTCCAGGATGCATTTCTAAAAAAAGGCACCTGGGTAGGCTGTACTTTCCGGTTTATTTCTCCCACCCTGAGGATTGATTATATCATGGCAGATAAAAAATTTGAAGTAACTCAATACCGGAGAATCAATGTTCCGTATTCTGACCACTACCCTGTTGAAGCAGATCTTCAATATTGAAAGTTGCAAATCTTAATGCCCTGGTTCGTGTCTCACGAACCAGAGCCGGCAATAGTCAATTTTCCACAAGCATTCTGTTTTCGCAAATATCATGATTCGTGAGACACGAACCCTGGAGACAGCGCTCCTTTTAAGCAATTGCACCTTCTTATTTGTCATAAAAAAAAGCTCCGGAAGTACGAAGCTTTTTTGTGTTTCATTAATGTTTAAAATGGCGGATCAGGTGGAGTATTTGAATTATTATCTCTCTCCAGGAAAGGATAAGGGAAAAAATTTCTTTTCCTTTCTGTTAGCGGCCTTTCGAATCTGCGCATGTCTTCCAACTTCAACCCAGACATAAATAATTCAATGCATCGTTGACGGTATATTTCATTAAGTATATCCGTTTGCGTAATTGGACCAGCATAAGGCAATTCATCAGCGCCTACACCAAAAGGGTCGTCGGCTGGTTTCTTTGTAATTACTTTATTTAATTCTACCAGCGCGTTTACAAGATCGGGTGTCGCCTGTCTTGCATAAGCTTCTGCTTTTATCAAGGTAATTTCTCCGGGTAAATAATATGGCCACGGTGTGGTTGATGTTAGTCCAAACCCTCCCACCCTGAATCTTGGCGCAACTGCAGAATTAATGGTAGTATAAAACTGAACACGTTTATCAGTAACGGAGGGCTGTTGGCCTCCGGGTAGCCCAAACGTGGAATCAATGGGTTGAAAAACATTGTTGGTTGATGTGGCGGTTTCAAAAATCGGGTTGATGCTTACTGCATCAAAGCTCATGGTACTTTTTTTGGTAAGGTCAACAAGATTGGCGGCTGTTAATGCGTCTGCATAATTCCCCGCAAATAAAGCATACCTTGCTTTCAAGGCATATAGTGTATTGACAATATCGGTGCCTGCAGGAATATTTCCCGCGAAGGATGGGCTGATGGGTGTTGCCAGTATTATTGCCAACGCCCTGTCGATTACCGCAACAGCTTTCGTATATCCCCCCGCACGATCAGAAAAGGTAACATTGGTACCAACGGTATCCGGAACTTTTTCCCAAAACATAGCAAGGCTTCCTAATGATAAAGCCTTAAAGATCGATACATAACCAATGAGCCCGCTCGCATAGGACTGATCTGGCAGGGCTGGCGCGGCTGCAATTACACGATCAGCATCAAAAATAATTTTACTCGCATTAGCCCAGATATTTGCGATGATGGTGTTGGTACCGTCAACGCTTGTTCCCCCGGTATTTAACTGCGCTTCGGGAAGATTACCGGTATTCAAAATAATCAGTTCATTTGTTACAAAGCCGTTAGCAGTTACAATATTATACACTGAGCCCGCCCTTGAAAAAGAATATGTTTTTTGTAAGCCTATAGCCGCGGCAGTCAGGCCCCTCGCAGATGTAAACACGGCATCATCAGGCGCAGCATTGGGGTTATCATAATTTTTCCTGCAACTGCTGGTATTTATCAGCAAAGCAATTGCGCCGGCTATGAGGAATATTTTATTTATTAAACTTTTCATACTTTTTGTTTTAAGGATTTAGAATTTGGCCTGCAGTGTAAAACTGAATGTTGCTGGAATAGGCACTGAACCGAAATCAATTCCACGTAATAAAGTGCTTTGCCCTGCCGCATTCACTTCCGGATCGTATCCTTTATAATTATCCCAGCTTATAAGGTTTCTGCCGCTAACTGCGGCCGTGATATCCCTGATACCCTTTATGCTTCCCAAACTGTAACTAAGAGATACCTCTCTCAATTTTACAAAGGAGCCATCATCAATTCTCCATTGCTCAATGGCATATACTCCACTAATGTATCCACGCGGTATTTTGCCCAGGTCTTCCTGTTCCGCTACTTTTCCGTTACCCACTCCCTGGCGTGTTCTGAAATCGGCATTGAAAACATCTACGCCCTGTACTGCATCTAATTGTACACGTAACCCCAGCTTTTTATAAGAAAATTCATTAACCAGTGTCGCCGTATAATCAGGATTAGGGTCACCTATTATTTTTCTCAAAACAGTACCTGTAGGTAATCCTGCGGCATCCTTATCCTGTGTAAATTGCAAGGGGCTTATTTGAGTTCCTTTTGCCGTGAGTGGAATACCGGCAGTATTTTTTACCTGGTTCCCATTTGCATCGGTTGCAAAGAAGGTCCCATAGAAAACTCCTACCGGTTCTCCCTGCAGAATGGCCACAGGTGCACCGGCATTAGTACTGAATAGGGTTAGGGCAGCACCAATATTGGTGGCTTTATTCCTGTTATGATTGTAAATAGCATTGACGTTCCATTTAAAATTTTTCCCTGAGACCGGGGATCCGCCCAATACAATTTCGAAGCCCTTATTTTCCAGCGAACCCAGGTTATTGAGGAAACTACTAAAGCCGGTTGTAGGGGCAAATACCCTGTTAATCAAAAGATCATTTACTTTTTTATTATACACGTTCATTGTAAATGATAACCGGCCTTTGAAAAAAGCCATGTCAGTACCGAATTCCAGTTCTTTCTGACGCTCGGGCCTGATATCTGGATTTGCCAAAATTGTGCTGCCGTTCAAGGCCGATTTACCAACAAATGCAGATGGGGTATATGTATTAAAACGTGCATACGGGCCAATCCCGGTTAAGTTACCACTCTCGCCATAAGCCACACGGAATTTTAAAAGATCCCACCAACCTGAAACTCCAGAATGATCCCAATAATCAGCCGAAGACAATACATAACTACCGCTTGCTTTAGAATATACCTGGTTGCGCTGGTTTTCCCCAAAAATCGATGACCCATCCAGCCTCACAGCGCCGGTTACAAACAATTGGTTTTTATATTTGAAATTCTGCTGTATGAATGCTCCCGAAACTGAAAACTCGCTCCTGGTATCTGCACCAGGCAAAATCGTAGCCGCAGCTGGTACGGTCTCAACAAATGGCGCTAATCCTCTCCCCTGGAAAAGGCTGTAATTATTTTTTTCATATTGCTGTGAAAAACCTACCTGTGTTGTTGAGCCAAGATTTGATGTAATGTTGGCTGTATAGGTCGCGTTTAAATCATGATTAATTGCGAAAAAAGTGTTATTCGCAGTACTTGCATAACCGTTACGGGCTGCATCCAGGGTAATGCCACCGCCAAAAAAACCGTCACTTGCATTATATGCGTATGGAGGAATCAACGTGGTACCTAACTGGGTATAGTTATCAATCCCCATGTTATAATCAACACTTAGATTTTTTAAGACTTTTAACTTAAAACCTGCATTGGCCACTACCCTGTTGGTAATTTCCTTTTGCTTAAAATCCTCAATAACTGAAACAGGATTTATCCGCCCTCTTTCTCCTACTGCTTTTAAGTTACCGTTGGCATCTCTTTCAAAAATGTTATGAAAATTGCCAATGATCGTAACAGAATTCATGGGAGAAAAGAATGAATTACCATCTGGTTTTTCATTAGCGGCACTATTAATATAATTAAGGCCCATATTAAAACTAAGCCAGCTATTTAATGTTTGATCAACATTCATCCGGAAACTGTATCGCTGAAAATCAGTATTTTTTACGATACCCTGGTTGAAGAAATAAGAAGCTGAAGCAAAATATTTGGTCTTCTCCGTACCACCGGAAACTGACACATTATTATCCGTTCCTACTGCTTTTCTAAAAATATAATCCTGGTAATCATATCTTGTTACGGGAGTAGTGTTTGTAAGGGTTGGCGTAAGTATATCCTGGGTTTGAACATCAGGGGATCCGCCAAATTTAACCGGGGCCTCGTTTACTCCCAGCTTCTTTCTCAGTTCACTGAGCATCACGCTGGTTGTGAAACTCACAAGTGGCGCACCCGTTCGTCCCCGTTTAGTGAAAATCTGAACCACACCTGCATTTGCGCGGCTACCATAAATTGCCGCAGCAGCCGCGCCATTCAAGACTTCTATGTGGTCAATATCTGCAGGATTAATATCGACCAACCTGTTTTGACCAATACTTCCTACAAAGTTATTTCCATCATAACCACCTTCAGTATTGGTAACACGGTTGGTGGCATTGTTCACAATTACACCATCAATAATATATAAGGGTTCCGATGAGCTTGAAATAGAACTGATACCCCGCAACCTTACAGAAATTCCTCCCGCAGGATCGCCCGAATTCTGAATGATCTGCGCCCCTGCGGTTTTGCCCTGCAAGGCAGCCAGCACATTTCCTGTTGCTCCTTTGGTTAATTCATCTCCTCTTACAGTACTTATGTAACTGCCTAATTGTTTCCTGGTTGTTCCCAATGAAGTACCGGTTACCACCACTTCATCAAGACCCAAAATATCGTCAGCGAGCTGAATACTTGTTGTATAGTTTTGATTACTTCCTACATTTAAAGTTTGTTCAGCAGATTTAAGGCCAACGCCGGAAAATCTCAATACATAATTTCCCGGTCTTAATGAAGTAGGCAATACATAATTACCATCGGCATCAGTGGCCGTTCCATACCTGGTATTTTTAATTATTACAGAAACTCCGGAAACACCTTCCCCGTTTCTGCCGGTAACTTTACCGGTGATGCTTACCTGGGCAAAACCCCGGCTCATAATTAAGATTATAAATAAAAGCATGCCAGGCTTTTTCCATTGACCTGACCATCGTGAAGTTTTGGTTTTCATTTTGAAGTTTTTGATGTTATAAATATATTTTGATCAAATTATTTCTATACCTGATTTCGCATATAACGCCAACATAGGGTCATCCGGTTTTAATTCTGTGATAAGTATATCAATATCCTTTACATTACAAACTTTCAGTCTCCGGGTAGTATTCACTTTTTCGGAAATTGTTAATACGGCTACTTTTGAGGAAGATTCGATCATTGCCTGTTTTATCTGAACAATATCCCAGTCGCTGTCGGTAATTCCATTTTCAATGTCAATCGCATTGACTCCTAAAAATGACAAGTCGGCTTTTATTTCCCTGATCTTTGATATGGCTCCGCCTCCAACTGTGATCTGCGAACTTTTTGAAAGCCTGTCACCTATAATAATTACTTCAATATTGGGATGATGCATATATTCGAAAGCCGCAGGCAAACTGCCTGTAAAAAAAGTAGCATGCAGGTTTTCAGGTAATGCCCGCGCCATTTCGATGATACTGGTGCCCCCGGTAGTAAGCACAAACATCCCGTCCTTTATTATTGACACAGCCTTTTGGGCTATGACCATTTTATGCTCAACCGAATAAATATTTTTGTGTTGAAAGGAGTTGTGAAAAGATTTGGATAATGCACCGCCATGCACTTTTATAATTTTCTTCATGTGTGCCAGCTCGTTCAGGTCCCTGCGTATGGTGTCTTCCGATACATTTATTTCCTGGCTAAGATCACTGGAAAGAATTTTATTATGAAGATTCACCTGGTGAGTAATGTAAGCCTGTCTTTCTTTTTTAAGCATCCTAAGCAGTAGTTTCTATATTCTAAAAATATAAAAAAAATATAAAAGCTGCATTAAAATGCATATTTTTTTTAAAATAACCGCACTCTCCCGGAGGAACCTGCATATTAACCGCAGAGAAGCATTTTGGAATTATGTATTTTTCAATCGCTTTAGAAATTGTTTAAAAATGAAATTTTCGTCTGCCATATTGCGGCCTGCCTGTCCGGTATGCAGGTTGGTGAATGACACCAATCGCGGCGTTCCGCGTGACCGACGGGCACCACCGGTTACCTTTTATAGAACTGGTTACGCTATAATTTTGAAATTTGACCGGGCAATAAGTTCAGGCAGAATGAGTAACCCTCTTTTTATTAGTTATATGTGCCATTCATAAAAAAGCAATGGCAATGTGCTTTTCTATAGATTAATTTTATTATCTAAAATATATTTTATGCAAAGAAAAATTTACCTGCTCGTTGTATTGTTATGCTACATGTTTACTATTGTTGCTCAAAATCTTACGATTCCTCCTGACGGGGGAAATAAAAAAGCTTCTGTAAGCGAGCGTGTTGGCATTACAGATGTTAGCATTCACTATGACCGGCCCGCTGTAAAAGGGAGAGAAGGGAAAATATGGAATGGCCTTGTTCAAACCGGGTTTACAGACCTTGGCTTTGGTACAAGCAAAGCCGCTCCATGGCGTGCCGGTGCCAATGAGAATACCACCATCACATTCAGTACAGATGTATTAATTGAAGGAAAACCTTTGCAGGCAGGAACCTACGGTTTTTTTATTGCAATGGGAACCGGAGATGCCACATTAATTTTCAGTAACAATTCAACATCCTGGGGGTCTTTTTTTTATGATTCCAAAGAAGATGCGCTAAAGGTAACCGTAAAAACAATTCCCCTGAATGAAGACGTGGAAAGGCTGAAATATGAATTTATGGATGAATCAGAAAACAGCGCTGTTGTTGCGTTGATGTGGGAAAAATTAAAAATTCCATTTAAAGTTGAAGTTGATCTAGTCAAAACACAATTGGCGATATTTAGAAAAGAACTAAGATCTGATAAAGGGTTTATACCGGACACATGGGTGCAGGCCGCGCAATTTGCTGCAGCGCATGATGACCTTGAAGAAGCTTTGTTATGGAGTGATTATTCAATCAATGGCCAGTTTATAGGACAAAAGAATTTTAAAACACTAGGCACTAAAGCAATGATCTTGCAAAAGCAGGGGAAAACAGCGGATGCAGATGCGCAAATGAAAGAAGCATTACCATTGGGGAGCATGCAGGAACTTCATCAATACGGAAGACAGCTAATAGCGGATAAAAATCCAACAAAAGCGTTAGAAGTTTTTAAATTCAATGCTCAAAAAAATCCCGGGCAATTTACTACCGATGTGGGCCTTGTAAGGGGTTATTCCGCAAATGGTGATTATAAAAATGCGTTGAAATATGCAAAGCTTGCAGAACCATTGGCCCCAAACAAACCTAATAAAGACGCTGTTGGCACGATGATGCAGTCATTAAATGAAGGCAAAGATGTAAACTGATCATCGTCCATATCTTAAACATGAAAGGCTGACTGATCACGATCGGCCTTTTTTGATTTAGAAAAAAAATCCGCTCTTAATGAAAGGGCGTAAATAATTACAAGAATTTCGGGCACGAATTAAGATAAAGTCCTGCATTCATTGGTGTAATTCGTATTTTAAAATTCGTGCTATAAACAAATCGACAGAACACATTTTACACAGCATTAGTGTTTGTCTTTTTTACGTCCTAAAATTTTTTGGAGCGCTTCTACCGCATTAAGCACAGCCTCTTCAAAACTCTCTGCTTCCCTTTTTACAAAATCGTCATAGCCGGGAACTACCAGCCTTATCTCGCAGATTTTATTACTCTTAATTTTGATATCGTCAGCCATAAGAGTTACGTCGGCGCTAAGTATCTCTTCATTGAGATGAAAAAGCTTTCCCACTTTTTCTTCAACAAATTCTTTGAGTTGTTTACTTGCCTTAAAATGTAATGATTGTAAGTTGATCTTCATGGTTATTATTTTTAATTAAAATTAAACCTTACAATTAATAAGCTCCGGTACAATTTCCCGGTGAATGATATTAGCAATATTATAATTTATATAACCGGCAATTTCTACTTTATAATTTCTTTGTGGTTTAATAATATCATCCGGCAAAGCAATGTATAGGGTTCTCATATGTATTAGGTACCAATTTTTTTTGCAGTTATTTACATTAAAATATTATAAAATGAAGTAAGATGGCCGTATAAATTCTGCAGGTTTGTTTGGATCCACATTCATTTCGATTTCGCCCGTTCCGGAAGGCCGTTATTTTTAAATTTCAATACTTTTAATAAAGATTGACATCACAATAATTTTCTTGACGCCAAACCGTTTAATCTTTCAGGATCAAATAAGGGCAAAGTCCGTGAAAATGCCGGAACAAAGGTTAAAATTGTTACAAACAAAACTGTATTACATAGTAAAAGAGTTCTTAATTTGGTATTTTTGAAATTGAAAACCGTCATTAAATTTTATTAACAACCATGATTCTCAAAGTACAAAAACTGGTATTGATATTTATTGCCGTTCAGTTTTGTTATACAGCCAATGCACAGTATAAAACGTATACGCTCTCTGTTAATGGAGATACTTTAAATGCAGTAGACAAAAAAGGATTGAAACAGGGGAAATGGGTATTACATGTAGATGAATTGCGTGGAGAACCCGGGTATGAAGAAGAAGGAATTTTTTTAAATGATAAACGGGAAGGCGTGTGGAGAAAATACAACCTGAACAGTGACCTGATTGGAATTGAAAATTATAAATACGGGGGAAAGGATAGACTTTGCCAATACTTTACTCCTCAGGGGCAAGTGGTAAGAGAAGAAGGCTGGAGAGCTTATAATCCTGATGCACCTTATGACACGATAGCGGTGTATGGAACAGGAAGTAATGAGATCCTCAGCTATAAAATTGTAAAAGCAGAACAGTATAGTGTTAAAGACGGTGATTGGACTTATCATGATCCTTTAACCGGCAGAGTGGTGAAATCAGAAAAATATGACCGTGGCCACTTACTCCAGCCGCCCAAGACTGAAGTAGCCACAGATGAGCCCAAGAAAGTGGCTAAGCCCGCTGAGGTTTTAGAATACGAAAAAAAGAATAGTGGAAAAAAGAAAGTAAAAGTAAGAGATGGAGAAACAAACTAAGGAGCTGTCGCCAGTATCAGGAACAATTTCCGGTTTTTCTATCAGGAATTAAATGTGCACACAATTGAAAATTATTTAAATCACCTGTTTAATTTCAGTTTCATATACACAAAAAAAAGAGCAGCAAATAAATATATGCCGCTCAAAGAGATTCAGGTTTTCCAAAACAATAATGCAAAATAAAGTGGGGAGTCTAACCAGGATATTGAATACTTAATCGATTTATCAAGGGAATCACCGGTATTTACAACAAAAATTTTGCCAAAAAAGAATAAAAACTAAAATCATTAATAACCATCAATTTATAAATTTAAATATTTTTAATTTTTATTTAAAATATTTGTTAACCCCGTGTTTTAAACACTTCACAGCTAAAAAGTATTGGTTTTATTTCATCTGTTTTTGCATTGGATTGCCGTTGGAATTTTGCCCGTTTGAAGTTTGCTTTGATTTATAAATTTCAAATTTTGTCGGCATTTCTTTAACCGGCCAGTTATTATTGTTTTCGTCAATATCTGCTGTTTCGCGTAATGGGTCGAGTTTGATACTGCTTACTTCTTTTACTTTAAGAAAGACTTTTATCACTTTGTTTTCATTTTTTCGCCATACCTGTGCGGGTATCCTGTCAATTTCTTTTGTACCATCTTTAAAAGTCCATTCAATAATAATGGGCATTACCAATCCACCTTTATTAGTGAACTGAAGCTCATAAAAATTTTTATCTTTTGAAAGCGTGGCCTTAGTGGCATTATCCAATGTATCTTCATATTGAACAACCGTAATTTCAGTTGACGTGGTATCAACATTTACCAGGCCACGGGCATATTTCCAATAAAAATCCCGGAGCGTAGTATCTGCATCAACCTGGAACCTAATTTTTTTATCCTCGCGATTCCTGATCTTTGAAATATCATCAAAGTCATTAAGTATGGGCGTGGACATCCCCTGCCTGCGAATGGTAACTTTTTTTTCAGGATTACTTTCAGTGTCAACTTTATACCATTTTACGGAATCAAGAGAAATATCGCAGGGCTCAATTCCATAAAACCAGCCCCGCCAGAACCAATCGAGATCTTCTCCGCCGGCATCTCCCATCGTGCGAAAAAAATCAGCGGGTGTAGGATGTTTAAATGCCCAACGCTTTGCATATTCTTTAAATGAATAATCAAAAAGATCGCGCCCCATAATAGTTTCACGAAGGATGTTTAACGCGGTAGTTGGTTTGCTGTATGCATTAGGGCCGAACATTATTATGTTTTCACTGTTGGTCATGATGGGTTCAAGCTGCTCTTTGGGCAGCTTCATATAATCAACAATTTTATAAGCAGGCCCGCGGGTTTCAGGAAACTTATTATCCCACAATTCCTGGGTAAGATATTCGCAAAAAGTATTAAGGCCTTCATCCATCCACGTCCACTGCCTCTCATCACTGTTTACAATCATGGGGAAAAAATTATGGCCCACTTCGTGTATAACTACACCCAACATCGCATATTTAGTGGCTTCACTATAGGTGCCATCCTGTTCAGCCCTGCCGTTATTAAAACATATCATCGGGTATTCCATCCCATTTGCAGCTTCAACACTTTGCGCCACAGGATATGGGAAAGGAATGGTAAATTTTGAATAGGTTTTTATAGTATGTGCTACGGCTTTGGTTGAGAATTTATGATAAAGAGGATACGCTTCTTTACCATAATAGCTCATGCATAATATTTTTTTTCCTTCCACATAAGCCGGCATCACATCCCATACAAATTTTCGCGAAGAGGCCCATGCAAAATCACGCACCATATCCGCCTTAAAAATCCATGTTCTCTTTTGCGTTGATTTTGTTTTTTCTCTTGCTTCTGCTTCATCAAGCGTTACAATTTCCAATGGCTCTTTGACAGATTGTGCCTTCTGCCATCTTTGATATTGATTGGGCGTAAGAACATCTTTATAATTTTGACATTCGCCGGTTGCACCTACCACATGATCGGCCGGAACGGTCATCTTCACATTAAAATTTCCGAAGGTAAGTGCAAATTCCCCACGTCCCGTAAACTGATGGTTTTGCCATCCCTGGAAATCGCTGTAAACACATAAACGCGGGTACCATTGGGTAATTGTAAATAAACAATTTCCATCGCCGGTAAAATATTCATACCCGCCACGACCACCATACTTCATGCGATTAACCATGTTGTAATTCCAATCTATCTTAAACACAAATTTTTGTCCTGGCTTCAATAATTGCGGAAGCTCAACCCTCATCATTGTTTTATTAATGGTGTATTGTAAAGATCTCCCAACACCGTCTGTAACTTTCAAAATATTATCCCCGTATTCCTTATCCATTGGTGCAATAAAGTTTTTCAATTCTTCATCAGACATAGTTTTTGGCATCAAATTATTGTCCTGGTAGTTTGCATTATTTTTTGAGCTGTGTTGATTTTCGTCGAGTTGCAGCCAGAGATAGTCAAGCACGTTTGGAGAATTATTATAATAGGTAAGTATCTCTTTACCGTTTAGTCTCAGGTTCTGCTCGTCAAGCTCAGCGGTAATATCATAGTCGCATCGTTGTTGCCAGTACTTTGGGCCGGGAGCGCCGCTTGCAGTTCTGTATTCGTTGGGCGAAGGAAGAATGGTTCCCAGTTGTTCAAATTTATTGCCGTGATTTGATGTGGGATTATTTTTAATGTCCTGCGCGAAAAGCAAATCAGCCAATTCGATTACAAAAAATAAAAGTAAAATAAATTTTCTCATAGGAATTAAAGTTTGTAAGTTTTATGGCACCTAATTACGGGGGTGTAATTAAATTAATGATACTATTCAAATAGTTTTATATAATAATTTCGAACCGATATCTATTTCAGGTTCATGGAAGCAATAATATGCTGAATTTTTTCGCTGAGTTTTTTATCGGTTGCCTCAAACTCATCAGTGTTTTTCAATGGCATAGACACACTGAAATAGAACTTTATTTTAGGTTCTGTTCCGCTGGGGCGTGCAGAGATCTTACTGCCATCTTCAGTTATAAATTGCAATACATTGCTTTTAGGGAGTTCTATCTTTTCGGTAGCTCCTGTTTTTAAATTTTTCTTTACCTGCTGATCATAATCATATAGCTCCACAACGGGACTCCCTGCAATTTCTTCCGGAGGCTTATCCCTGTAACCCTTCATCATGTCTGCAATCTCTTTAGAACCGTTCATTCCTTTCTTTGTTATGGAAATAAGATCCTCTTTATAAAATCCATTTTGCACATACAGTTCAATTAATTTACTAAACAGAGTGTGCCCGTTATTTTTTGCAACTGCGGCCATTTCACAGATCATTGCCACAGCACTTACTGCGTCTTTATCACGAACTTTATCGCCGATCATAATACCGAAGCTTTCCTCACCTCCAACGATGTAATTTTCTTTGCCTTCTTTTTCTTTGATCATTTCTGCAATCCATTTGAAACCGGTGAGCACATTATAGCATAACACATTATTTTTTTTGGCTATTACATCAATCAGGCCGGTCGTTACAATTGTTTTTATCACCATATCATTTGGACGCGCGATACCTTCTTTTTCTCTTGCTTCAATTATATAGTTAAATACCAGCAATGCGGTTTGGTTCCCATTCATCAATACCCATTCTCCATTGTTGTTTTTAACGCCTATGCCTACACGATCTGCATCAGGATCTGTGCCAAGCAAAATATCTGCGTCCATTTTTTTTGCTTCCTTCATTGCGATACTCATTGTTTCTTTCTCTTCAGGATTTGGATATATCACCGTTGGGAAATTTCCA
Source organism: Ginsengibacter sp. (assembly GCA_040005125.1). Lineage (GTDB taxonomy): Bacteria > Bacteroidota > Bacteroidia > Chitinophagales > Chitinophagaceae > Ginsengibacter. Next base: position 2,790 of record JBDTZL010000198.1, on the reverse strand, counting down.
TCAGGTGTTTCCTGCTCTTTAACAATATGTACATTATCAAACCCGAAAGTCTTTAAAGCCTGCGGAACCAGCATTATGCCGGAACCATGGATAGGAGTATATACAATTTTAAGATCATGCTGCTCTTTGCATGCCTGAGGATTTATACTGAGGCTTTTCACCATCCCGATGTATTTATCATCCATATCTTTTCCTATGATGGTAATATTTTTTTCATTCCCTTTCCATTTTACGTCATCAAGGCTTTTTATCTTTTCCACTTCTTTAATTACATTCTTATCATGCGGCGGTACCATTTGTGCACCATCATCCCAATAGGCTTTGTATCCGTTATATTCTTTTGGATTGTGTGACGCGGTACATACAACCCCGCCCTGGCATCCCAATTTTCGTATCGCAAAACTGAGCTCTGGAGTTGGACGCAGTGATTCAAATAAAAAAACTTCGATATCATTTGCAGCAAAAATATTGGCGGTAATCTCTGCAAATTTCCTGCTGTTATTCCTGCAATCATGTGCAATGGCCACTTTTACATGGTCAAAACATTGCTTTAAATAATTAGCATAACCCTGGGTGGCCATCCCTACTGTATAAGTATTCATGCGGTTAGTACCTACACCCATTAAACCCCTCAGCCCGCCTGTACCAAATTCCAGGTCCTGGTAAAATGCATCCTCAAGTTGCGCTTCATCTTCTTTTTGCAAAAGTTGAATCTGATCTTTTGTGGCTTCATCATAATTACCGGAAAGCCATTCGTCTATCTTTTTCTGAGTTTTTGCTTCCATATTAGTTTTTTTTTACAATTTGAAGATATTCATTTTTGGCTATTTGTGAAACCATGAATGCTCATTACCCGTATTTTTGTATGATGCGTATTTTGCAAAACTACAGGAAACGATGGCTTTTTTTTCTTATGCCGGTTGCCTTGATCTTTTCTTTTACTGCCGTTGAAGCGCAATATGCTTTTAGGCCGGATATTACGTTAAACAAGCTACAAAATTTCAATGATACCGGTAAGCAATACACGATTTATCCTTACAACAAAAAAAGAATAAGGCTGGTGACTGCAGCAAATATTGTTGGATATGGCGGAGCCCTTGTAGCGCTTAATGCCGTATGGTATGCAAAATATCCCAGGTCGGGTTTTCATTTTTTTAATGATGATGCAGAATGGCTGCAGATCGACAAGGTGGGTCATGTCTACAGTGCGTATAGCGAAAGCAGGGCGAGTATGGAATTGTGGAGATGGGCAGGTGTGTCGCGCAAAGAAAGAATATGGATTGGAGGCCTGAGCGGAATAGCGTACCAGTCTATCATAGAAATCCTTGACGGCTTCTCATCCCAATATGGATTCAGCACCGGGGATTTTACTGCAAATATTATAGGCTCAGGCATGTTTATCGCCCAGGAATTTGCATGGGATGACCAAAGGATAAAAGTTAAATTTTCTTTTCACAGAAAAAATTATGGCGAAGCTGACCTTGATAAAAGGGCCGATGATATTTATGGCAAATCCGAAATTGAAAGGTTTATAAAAGATTACAATGCCCAGTCATACTGGCTAAGTGCTAACATTTATTCATTTTTTCCGCAAACAAAGCTTCCCCGCTGGCTTTCCTTTTCAGTGGGCTATGGCGCAGAAGGAATGTTTGGCGCAAGAAGCAATGTTGCTGTTGATGAAAACGGAAATGTAACTTTTGACAGGAGTGATATTAAACGGTATCGCCAGTGGTATCTTTCTCCGGATGTGGATTTTACAAAAATCAGGACCAATAAAAAGGGATTGAAGGTTTTGTTTTTTGTGCTAAGCGCCGTAAAATTTCCTGCGCCAACACTTGAATTTTCCAATGGAAATATTAAGGGGCACTGGATAGTATTCTAACATTGGCCACGAAATTTGCCTGGCCGCAGACGTTTCCACAAAGTTTTAGCCACGAATTACACAAATTATCACGAATTATTCTTTGGCTAATGCTTTATTGCACATGAAAAGCAAAATGGATGTGCGGAAATTTTTGCAACGGATTACATGGATTTTCACGCATTCAATCTCTTTGGAATTTATTCAAAATGGCTGCGCAGGTTATTTTATTAAAAAGATAGTTTGTAATGCCGAAAAAAATTAGTGAGAATTCGTGTAATTCGTGGCCCGGTTTTTAATTTGCCCGAAGGGCAAATTTGCAAACTATTCCAGCCTTGCCCCTAAAATTTCATCCCCATCAGTTTCAACAATTATTTTTTCATCCAGGGCGGTAGAAATAGAAAAACCGACATAATCCGGGGAAACAGGAAATTGTTTATGGCTTCTTTCAACCAAAACCAATGTCTGTATCTTTTTTGGATAAAAATCCAGGAACGGGTTTAGTGCGTATAATAATGTCCGCCCGGTGTTGGCAACATCATCAGTTATAATAATTACTTTTTCTTCAAAATTAAATTTGCCAGGGATAGAAATCTTTTTTGGATTTTTTTTATCTATGCTGATTTCCACTAGTATAATTTCTCCTTTAAAAATATCCTGCAAAAAGGTTTTTATTTTATAGGCAATAATTACTCCGCTATCTTTTATTCCTGCAATTATTATTTCTTGCTCATCCATGTTGCGTTCTACAATCTCGTAAGCCATACGCTGCATTTTTTTACGGGCCGTATCAGCGGAAAGAATAAAATTTTTGGTACTCATGTTTTATATTTTGAATGAAAATAAATACTCCCCTGAGATTGAACAACTAAACAGGCAAACCATTACCTTAGCAACATATCTTATTTTATGCAAATTCTTCAGCAAAT
>JBDTZL010000343.1:0-17549 GCA_040005125.1 Ginsengibacter sp. | reverse complement strand
GAGGTATATTACCAGTTTGGTGATGCGGTTAATAATACTGTTCAATGAATCTACAGTAATGGAATCAGATACAGGCGTGCCAAAATCGAGTTCCTGCCTGAATTTATCAAAAGCTGCTTTGTCAGTGCTGTTGATAAAAGTGGGCGTATTGCGGTTGTTAGGATAGTCGATGCTGATGGCATGATAACCTTCAATCGCTGCAACACTGTCGAAAGGTTGCATTCCATCACTATAACCACCTGTACCGCAAATACTGATCAACAATTTTTTGCCGGAAGTATTGCTCCTGTTGACGGTAACAAGATGCCCGCTGTGTATTTTTTCAATTCCCGGGGAAGTGCTGTCCGGGCTAATGTAATAATTTTCCACCTGCGAAAAGCATACGCTGAGTGATGTGGCCATTGCGAAAAGAAAAGTAATTACGATTTTCATTTTAGTTCCGCGGATTGATGGAAAATAAGTTGAGGCTTAAAATTAATTGATAATTAGTTCGCTCTTCACAATATTTTGGTACAGGTCTCGGGGCCTTGTATCCCGGCGGGTTTCATAGCCTAGTGTGTTGAAAATTTAATTTTGCAACATTACCTTTTAAGAGAAAAGACATTGAGTCATCAGTCAGTCTGTTAATTTATATGCTTTACTGTGCCGTCAGGGACAAAATATCGGTAGAAGTAACAGATTGTTATGCAGAGTCCCGTAGGGACGATATAATTCTAAACCTCTATTTATATTACGTCACTACGGGACTTTTTGAATTATAATATTTCCAATGCTACCGATATTTAGTCCCTATGGGACTAGTGAAACCCGTCGCGGCCGCCTAACTTTTGTTGGAGAAAAATCTCAACTATAAAAATCAAAACTATTGCATAACTAAATAATCACTACACCAGCAACGCGGGAAGGATGAAACCCAAACGACTAAGCGTCACCAAACTTTATAAAGCCATTCTTCCCGTCTTATAAAATTTTACAGATCCATATAATGCGCCGACATGAAGGGTTTTGCTTTTTTCATTTCACAAAAAGATGCGCTGCTAACATTAGCATTGTCTTCGCATCCTGAGAAAAAGGATCACAATTTTACCATGCTCAACGAGTACCGGAAGAGTCAAACTTAGGGCCTGGTGCCGGTAGAGTCAGATTTAGGACCTTTATTGATCAGATCCATAAACTGGTTAAGTTTAGGCGTAATGATGATCTCGGTGCGCCTGTTCTTTATTTTGCCATCAGGTGTGGCGTTATCAGCAACAGGATTGTATTCGCCACGGCCGCCGGCTGTAAGCCGTTTCGGGTCCACACCATAATTGTTTTGCAGCGATTGTACCACTGAAGATGCTCTCAGCCCGCTCAAATCCCAGTTATTGCGAATGTTGGGCTTTGAAATAGGTACATTATCTGTATTACCTTCTATTAAGACATCATAGTCTTTATAGTCTGTAATAATTTTTGCAATTTTTGATAATGTAGTTCCAGCCTGGTCTGAAATTTCATAGCTGCCGGATTTGTAAAGCATATTATCTGAAAGAGAAATATATACGACACCTTTCAATACTTTCACATCCACATCTTGCATTTCTTCTTTACTCAGCGACCTGGTAAGATTATTAGTAAGCAGCATATTCAGTGAATCGCTTTTGTTTTTGGAAGCTATCAGTTCCTGTATATATTTATTGGATGAGTTGATCTCATCTACCAGTTTGGAAATATTTACATTACCCTGGCCGGCGGAGGTAAGGCATTTGTCTAATGCAGACTGCAGTGATTTCTCATGCTCAAGCTCTGCATTGAGTCGTTCCTGCAACCCTGAAATTTGAACGGTAGCCCTGTCTAAATTGCTTTTACATTCCTCGCCTTCCCGGGTGAGTGCACTGTTTCTGTCTTGTAATGAGTTATAGCTTGCCTGCAGTGCATTAAACTTTTTCGTACTTATACAACCGGTAACACATACCATTGCTGTTACAACGATAATTAAGCTGAAATTTTTTTTCACTTTTATAGATTTTGAGTTAATAAATAACGATGTCTTCAACAAAATTTTGCGCAAGGTATTGATTTTGGAATAAATCAGTCACACTGTTGTTGGCGTCCCCGCCAACAACCGATATTATTTGCATGGAATGTTTTAATCATTTAAATCCGGTAGCTATCCGGTTCTTTATACAGTTTCATAAAAAGCCGGCATACGGGCATTGATGCTGTGCCGGGAGAGACACCGGCCATGGAGAAAAAAAATTGCCGCAATCATTAATTGCGGCAATTGCATGTGGACTTTTGAGATCATGTTAATGATGGTCATAATAATGATGGTGATGGTGATGATCCGAATGATAATAGGGATGATAATAACCTCTGTCTACATAACATCCGCTTACCATAGATCCCAGCATAACCACCAAAGCAACGAAAAATAAATATTTCTTTTTCATAATTACTATTTTAAGATTATAAAAAAATTGTTTGTTACTGAGACGGATCAGGACTGATCCCGGTTTACCGGGAAAAGACTCTTTTTATGATAATTCCATGTTAATATGATGACATTTTTAGAATGGCCGGTGAAGACACCGGCCATCGAAGAGGATATAAATATATCTTATGAAATATTATTATTAATGCTGCTGGCGGGGACGCCAACAGCAGCTAGGTAGCGCCTGGAAAGCACACTCCTTAATTGGCGGAAACTACTTTTACAACCCTATAAATAACAGCCCCCCGCCTGTTTATTTCAATGGCGCTGATTTTGCCTAATCCCTCCACCGGAAACTCAACGTTAGGGCTCCAGGCCGGCATCAATGCATCTTTCAAGGTTTTATAAAGATCATAAGAGACGGTATTGAACTTAATATTGTCCCCTGAAGGTGATAAGACAATGGCATTGCCCCAGGCCTTCTGTGGCGTTTGGCTATTATCCATTGCCTTTTTAACAAAGGGGCTCCAATATTTATTTTCAAGCGCTATGAGGCTATCAGGATAGTTCGTGTTGTGATACACCATCGCAATGTAATTAAATTCACTTTTCGGAATCGCATTGGCAGCCTGCGCCCAGCCTTCACTGTGGAGAAAAAATTCACTGGTGGTGGTACTCATGGAATTGGTTTCCATTTTTGCCATTGGCACACCCGTGATTTTTTCTGCAGAACCATAAACATCACCGGCTTTATCAATATTGGGAAATGTATTTACGAATAAATAGTTTGAGGAATTGGCCATGTCGTAACCGCCTATTTTTTCCAACAGCGCCCAGAAAGTCATGGTCTTATTCTTTACAGCTTTCTCTGCCACCTTGCTCCAGTAAATCGTTTCCCGTTTTATAAATTCATCAATTTTGTTGTCGGGCACGTGGCGATACTGGTAAACTGTAATCGAACTATCAGTTTGCGCTTTTGATTGTAATTGCAGGCCAATAAGAAAAGTAAATAAAAGAATAAAACCTGCCATTTTTGAAATGGAAAAAATTGCTGTTCTCATAATTTTAGTTTTAACAGTTAAATAAAGGAGGAGTGATGCAGGAGGCGGGCGATAAAATAAACAGAAGATATGAATAAAAAATGGTTAATAAAATTATTTCATCGACCCCGAAACACCTGCTGTTGCTGGCAGGACGCTCCAATGTCATTTAATAAGCAACTTTCACTCACTTGAGCTTTGATTATTGATTATTGAGTATGAATATTTAAAAAAACGAAGGCTCCGGCAAGCATTATAAAAGGAATAATTCTTCTTATTGATTATTTTCGTATAAAAAATTCACATTGAGATATTTTTTCATTTTTATACTATTATTGACTTTTGGCTCAGGATGTAAGCCTAAAGTATTATCAGGAGTCGCGCTGCAAAATAAGCTCATAGAAACTATGAGTGATTACCTGCATAAAACCCTTAAACCCGGTGTGCAGTTTACAATAAAAGATATAATATATTATCCTGAGCAGGATTTAAGACTTTATGTGTGCGAATTTCATGTAAACATGCGTTATAACAATAAGGATACTACGGGCCTTGTGGCTGCCACCATCACAAATGATTTTAGTAAGGTATCAAGAACACGATAAATATGGCTCATTTTATTATCGGCATGAATAACTTTTTTTTATAAACTCTATGGGGTTGGCTGGCGAAGACACCCGGCTAGGCTAAAAAGGCAATTGTTCTTTCTATAAAATAATTCCATCTTTGGTGTATGAAGACCATACTGTTTATAGCATGCAGTTTATGCATATGCCATTGCGCCACGGCACAATTACTTACAGCGCCTTTTATGCCTGATAGTAACAGTATCGATTCATTATTACGATCAATGTATAGAGATTCTTTACCGGGAGTGTCACTTGGAATTGTATATAACGGGCAGGAAGTTTTTCAAAAAAATTATGGTGTTGTAAATATAGCAACACAGGAAAAAATAAAAGCTACTTCGGATTTCAATATAGCTTCTTTAACCAAGCAGTTTACTGCGATCGCCATTTTACAATTCGAAGAGCAGCATAAGCTTTCACTAACGGATAAGATTAGCCGCTTTTTTCCGGACATGAATAAAAAAGTTGCTGATGTAATTACTATCCGGGAACTGCTTACCCATAGCTCAGGAATTATAGATCATTATGACCAGGCAGATACAAGGAACCTGAAGCATGCGCATAATATAGATGTATATAACGCGATCAAAACTGCTGACAGTACTTACTTTGTTCCCGGCACACAATTCAGGTATAGCAATACTGCGTATTGCCTGCTGGCGCTGGTTATTGAAAAAATAAGTGGCAGGTCCTATAATACCTATATGCAGCAAAATGTGTTTAAGCCCGCAGGTATGCTGCATACTATTATATGGAATGAAAAGGCAGTCATTACCAATGAGGTTACCGGGTATGAGCGGGATAGCGCTTCAGCAAAGTTTTCCGTATCGGGCCCTAATGAGCATATCTTCTTTTCCACCGAAGGCGATGGCGGAGTATACACTTCAGTAAATGATTATATAAAATGGTACAAAGCCTTACAATCGGGCAAGGTCTTCTCCAAAAACATTACCGGTAAAGCAAGAACTATTGAATATGCCATCAGTAAAGAAAGCAAAGTGGGTTACGGCTTTGGGTGGTTTGTAGAAGAGAATGACGCGGCACGTAAAGTGTACCACAGCGGCTCCAATGACGGCTTCCGCTCCTTCAGCTTTAGCATGCCATCGGCAGGTTACCTGGTTATTATTTTTTCCAACAGGGATGATATTGACCTCCAAACACTGGCGCAGAAAATAGTGCAGCTTCAATGGCCTGCAGGAAAGCCATTCATAATGATAGAGAAGCTGACTTCGTAAGTTTTTATCAATTGTGGATATTTATAATTCGTGAAATTGGAATTAATTCGTGCAATATATTTAATATGGAAATTCTCCTGAATAGTTACCAGGTGGATTGTAGTTGGCAACGATTATTACGCCTCCACCGGGACAGGTAGCCACCCCCACACCCATTTCCTTTGTATTTTTCCAGATCATTTGGGTGTAATGTGCCGTTTTAGCCCAATTGGTATCATCAAGCTTAGCATACGTATAGTCTTTTATTTCACTATACCAGGCAATGGAAGCATCAAGCGGTTTAAATAATTTAGCTGAGCTTGCTTCGAATAAGTTTTCACCATAACCCTTATAATTTTGTTGGCGGTTTTGCCTGTGATCAAGCTTACAATTATTGTAGTTGGCCAAAGTATCTGCCCAGTTTTGTGCATACGCTGCCACTTCTGCATTCCAGGTTAAAGGGGGTATCCCAAGTTCATTTCTAATTTTATTGTGATGATCTAAAATTGCCTTCGCATCTTCGGAAGAGATCTTGCTCCCCGTGTTATCGATTGTTCCCTGCGCAAAAGAAAGCATCGGAGAAAGTAACATACATAACAGGAATATTTTAACCATAGTTTTAAATTTAATGTTTCAGCCTTTTATTTTTGCAGAATGCTTGCCGTTAGCGATCTTATGCTGTATCACCCCTGTTTTAGCCAATATTTATTACGCGAATTAATGCTAGTTACCCAAAATTAATAATTGTTGCAAAGTAATTCGTGTAACCTGTCTGCCGTCAGGCAGGTTAGTGTGTAAAATTCGTATTATTATCTTTGGCCATTTTACGTTTAACATAACACTAAAAATATTTTTATCCCATGGTCGGTATCTCCGACCATGGAGGAAACTTTTTCACCTGTTCCGGTTAGAACCAGCATTCCGTAGCTTATTTTCAGACACCTGTGCCATTACCGGACACTTTCATTTCTATACAATTATAGCAAGCTATTTATTTTCAGCCTTTTATGTTTTGGCATCTTCGTTGAAAACAATAAGCAAATAAATATTTATAAAAATGAAAACATTAATCAGTTCCCGAAAAAGCAACAGGATCTTCCTATTTAAACAGGTAATATTTGCTTTTCAGATTTTCATTATCTCTTTAGCCATTCCTTTATTATGCTACATGGAATTATCACACAATGACGGTAAAGTTGAGGATGCATCAAAAACAACTATTAAAATTGCATCAGTTAAAAACAATGGCATAGCCCGGCCTACTTCAACGAAGGCATCGCCTGCATTTCGTAACTGACAGGAATGACTTGGAAAGCGTTTATGCGTAGCTGTTATAATCCACCGGGGAGATATCGCATTACAAAAGGCTGCGCGTAACGACGGGTATATGCGATTACCGGGAGGACGACCATTATTTTTAATATATATATTATAAAAGATTCAGCCCTGGAGTTATTTAAATTGAAAGATGCTTATCCACCCGGGTCTCCTGTAACGTGTTTTTAATTTAAAGGTAGTTACCATGAAGCACCCTGCATCAAAGCAAAGCATATTTAAGGCTTAGTATAGTCGCCTGTTATTTTCATTTCCTCATTATAAATTCTTAAAATTTTAAAATTATCTGTATTTTTTATTAGTATGCTGTAGATAATATTTTCTCTATCCTGTGCCAGCTTAATTTCGTTTATTTCTATTATAGCATGATCAAAGAAGGTGCTTTTAACCATTGCTCTCACTTCAGCCGGCATTTTGCTTTCACAATATTTCCTCAAAGTACAATTCCACAACCCCCGGCGGTCATACCAAACCATGGTTTTTATGGAATCTTTTGTAAAATCCGCAATAAATTCACCATCATTTGCTTTTTGCCATCTTACATTTTTGGCATCTGCAAAATGAGTAATAAATTCTCTTACGGCCTTAACCGGAATTTCATTTCTTAAAATCGGGATCATATTTGCCGGTATTGCAATTTGATCTTCAGGAGTAACGTTTTTACCTGGCTTTATTTTAAACCCGGTAACACCATTGATAGGTTGACAGGAAAATAAATGAATAATCAGTAGGGCACCGATACAGTTTAACGCAGGTTTAAAAATGACCTTTTTCATTTTTGGGAGATTTAATGTTGAATAAGACTGATGCCTTATTACTGCAGCATCAGCCTTATAATAACAAATCTATCATATGAGGCATTCGAAAGCTAACCGGAATGTGTAGCTTACGGTATAGGAAAATGACTGCGCTATATTGATAAATACCTGGAAGCGTATAAACTCAACCCTGGCCGGGGGATAATTTTTTTAACAGGCTTTCTTTGCGGCTTCTCGAAACATCAACGGATGATCCATCACTCATAACAAGGTAACCGCCTTCGCCCTTTATATATTTTTCTATCTCATTCAAATTAACAATGTAGGAATTGTGTACGCGTGCAAAGGAATGGTCTTCGAGTATTGCTTCAATTTCTTTTAGTACGCGGGAGACAACAAGTTTCTTTTGGGCTTTAAGAAAAAAAATGGTGTAATTACCTTCTGATGCGCAACTGATAACCGAATCTACCCGTACCATTTGAAGGCCTTCCATTGTGGGCAAAGCTATTTTACTGATGGCGGTGGCAGGCTGATGTAATCTTTTTAAAAGAATGTCTATTTGCTGGGGAAGATAATGTTGCTGCCGTTGCATAACTTTTTGAACTGCCTTTTGCAATTCTTCCCGGTCAATCGGTTTTAATAAATAATCCAGCGCGCTAAAATGAAAGGCTTTAATAGCATATTGATCATAACTGGTAGTAAAGATAAGTTCGAAATTCAGGTCAGTTACCTGCTCCAGTAATTCGAAGCCATTCATGTGCGGCATTTCAATATCGAGAAAAAGAATTTGGGGTGTCAATGTTTTAATGCCTGCCAAAGCACTCAGGCCTGAATGGAAAATACCCGCAACTTCTATTTCCGGGCAATATCTTTTTACCAGGGTTGCCAAAGTTTGACAGCAATGCGGCTCATCATCAACGATAATCGCTTTGATCATTTATTATTATTTCGGTGAAACATATTATTTGGAATGTTGTCGGCTGATATGCCTTTGATTTTTATCTTTATAGACACACTCGTGCCTGTCGCGTTTCCCCATTCATCTTCCAGGTCGTTTATCTTAAAAAAGCAATGGTCATTCGAATCCCGGCTCAGTAGCGCCATGCGGCTGTTTGTAATCTGCAATCCCATAGACTTATTTTTCACAGCGGATTTACTCTTAAGCAAATATGCTTTTTTGCGGCCCACACCATTATCCGCTATTGTACAGTGCAGCATATCATTTTCAAGATGAAGATCAATCAACAATTCGCCCTGTCCATTTTTATGCATCAGGCCATGCCAGATAGCATTTTCAGCAAATGGCTGCAACAGCATCGGTGGAATAAAAACGCATAATGCATCAATGGTATCATCACATTTTACACGGTAATGAAAATTAAAACGCAGGCTCTCCATGTGTAAATATAAACCCAGGCTTTCCACTTCTTCATCCAATGAAATGAGTTTTTTTTGGGAATTGTTTAATACCATTCGTACTAAACGGGAAAATTTAGTAAGGTAATCAGACGCGGTTTCTGATTCATTTATAAGAATAAATCCGTTGATGGCATTTAAACAATTGAAAATAAAATGGGGATTCATTTGGGCCCGCAGTGCCTGCATTTCCAGTTCAGAAGCTTGTTGTTGTAACGCTGCTTCCTTTCTTTCGCTTTCTAATTTTTGCATCTTCAATTCTCTTTCAGCAAGTTTACGGCGGTCTTTTTCGCTCTTACGTTGCAATAATATATTCCTGAATAAAAGAACACCTATAATTAACAAAGCGGTAATGCCGGCAAGAAGAAAAGTTTTTTGCAGTGCTGTTTGTTTCAGTTGTTGCTGTTGCAGCCGGCTTTTTTCATTTAAAAACTTAACATCTGTCTCTGCTTTTTCTCTTTCTGATCTTATTAAATAGAAAGCCAGTTTTTGAGCAGATAAATCAAGATCAATAGAATCTTTTACAGCAACATATTTTTTGAGATGCGCAAGGGCGCTATCGTGCTTATGTAAATGATCGAATACCTGGTATAGCAGCAAGTGGGCATCTCTTATATTTTGCTTTGCCCCTGTCTCATTCGCGACTTGCGAAAGTACGCGTGCATTTTCCAGGGCCTTTTCATATTTCCCGCTTGCCTGGTAAGTTTTGCCTAAAATTAAATACACCTTCATTACCTGGTTTCGGTCATTTGCTTTTGTGCTCATATTCAATGCACGGTTTAAAAACACTAGAGTTGAATCATAATGTTTCAAAGCAAGATGCAATTCACCCAGTGATTCGTATAATTTAATAAGCGGGCCCGCTCCAGCCGTTTTGGCATAATATGAGAATAGCAGAAAATAGTGCAAAGCAGAATCGTATTGATTTTTATGCAAAAAGGAAATGCCCGTTCCCAAGTATGCATATTTCCGATAGTCACTATTGTTCATGGGTATTCGCTGGCGATATTTTTCAGCAGTTTCATCATCTCCTATAGCAGTATAAAGCTGACTTAAAATAAAATAGTCTTCCTTACCGGTCAGATCCTTGCGTTTGAAAGCATATTCAAGTGATTTTGCATATTTCCCACTCTCAAATTCAGCTCTACTCATAAATTCGTAAGTTCCAACCAGGTCAATTGTATCACCAACTTTTTTAAAAAGCTGTTCCGCCTTTTCAAAAGCACTCATTGCTTCAGGAAATTTGCTTAATACCCATTTAGAAAGGCCCAACGCCCCCCAGGCCCAGGCAATTTGTTGGTCATCCTTTGTTTTAATAAAGAGCCCGAGTGATTGACTAAAATACTTTTCTGCAGCCGGTAAATCTGTGACAAGCCGACATTCAATTCGTCCCAGGTTTCTGTAACCTTTCGCCTGTCCTTTTACATAGCCGGTTTTTTCAGCTTCTTTTAATGCCTGCCTGGCATAAACACGGGCGGTATCTGTATTAAACGTGAGATAAGATTCACTCAAATCGTTCAAACAATCTATTCTTGCAGAATCTTTTAGGGCAGGTAATTCTTTTTTGAGCCGGTCAATTTTATCACCGACACCCTCTTGATTAAAGGCATAAATATCGGCTTGAGGATATGCATACAAACTGATTGCTATAAAAAACCCGGTTATTGCAAAATATTTTCGCATACGAGCTTAGGAAAATAAGTATTTAATTTGAATGTAGATAAGATAAGAAAAATTATGCGGCATCGCAATACTTTTTAAAACTAATGCCTCAAATATTTTGTAACAAATTAAAAGTAGCAGCTTGTAAAAACAGAAGGATAAATGGTGGCAGACGATAAATAGCCTGCAGAATGGCGTCAACAAAGGTCTTAATGTTAAACCCGCGTTATATTGAAAGTCTGCACAAAAAAAATACGATTTCCATTTTGCTGAAAATAAAATGTCTATTGACTTCAGGATAGCCATGTAACCGTTGCCGTAGATTGCTGTATTCATCATTCACTTTTTTAGGAAATCGAAATATCTTTTTTAAGGCGCAGCATGACAAAAACTAAAACAATTTCATTAAATTTATCCGGCAGAAAAGACCATTCCTTTATGACAGAAGAAAATGATTTGGAATTAACCGAAGACGAAAAAAAACTATTTGAGAACTTCCTGTCCGAAGATCCCAATGAGCTTTCGGATTTTGGTATCCGGCGACGCCAATTTTTGAAACAACTGCTTGCGGCAGGCGGTGGAATACTGGCACTCCAGGTACTGGGGGGAGAACAATTATTTGCGCAGTTCATCGATCAACCTGCGCCCGGTGACATGACTCCGCCAAATATCGAGAACAGCGTGCATGTTACTTTTAAAGTTAATGGTGCCTCCAAATCTTTACAGATCGATTCCCGCATGACCTTATTAGATGCATTGCGTGAAAGGCTGGCTTTAACGGGTTCGAAGAAAGGTTGCGATCATGGACAATGTGGCGCATGTACAATTATCGCAGACGGGCGGCGGGTGTTATCCTGCCTTACCCTCGCGGCGACTTGCGAAGGAAAATCCATCATAACAATTGAAGGCCTGGCTAAAGGCGGTGAGCTTCACCCGATGCAGTCGGCATTTCTTAAACACGATGGTTTTCAATGTGGCTATTGTACGCCCGGGCAAATTTGCTCAGCAGTTGCTTTGATGAAGGAAGCGAAAAACGGGGAGGCCAGTTATGTTACTTCCGATATTCGAACCAGCTCCGGTTCCATCCAGCTATCAGCAGATGAGATCCGCGAACGGATGTCAGGAAATATCTGCCGCTGTGGAGCCTATGCCAACATCGTAGATGCAATCCGGGAAGTTCACACAGGAAAAGATGTGGCACAGACCTGGCATTTTATTGGAGAAAACAAATACCCAATATAGAAGCAGGAGACATTTTAAAAGCACCGAAAATAATGAGACCTTTTAAATATTCCAAAACGGGCGACATACCAACGGCAATTAAAATAATGACGGCAAACCCGAATGCCCGATTTCTTGCAGGTGGTACAAACATTCTGGACCTGATGAAGGAAGATGTCGAGCGCCCTGACGAACTGGTGGATATAACTCATCTGGATATAACAAAGGTAGCTTTGATTCTAACAGGGGCAAACGCAGGTGGTATATCCATCGGCGGTCCTGGTAAAAATACAGAAACAGCTAACCATCCTTTGATCCGTCAGAATTTTCCGGTTCTATCGCAGGCTATCTTAGCGGGTGCATCCGCACAGATCCGCAACATGGCCACCAATGGCGGCAATCTGAATCAACGGACGCGTTGCCCTTACTTTTATGAAGTTACAATGCCTTGCAATAAACGTGAACCGGGAACGGGTTGTGGTGCCCTTGAGGGAATTAACCGTATGCATGCCATTTTTGGCTGGTCCGAAAAATGTGTTGCAGTTCACCCATCAGATATGTGCGTTGCGCTGGTTGCTCTTGATGCAACCGTGAATGTACAAGGTGCCAATGGGAAAAAACGTAGTATACGCTTCGCGGATTATCACCGCCTCCCCGGTGACACTCCTCAGAAAGATAACAATCTTGAACATGGAGAGCTCATTACTTCTATTGAAATCCCAAAAAATAATTTTGCCAATAAATCTTATTATCTGAAAGTACGTGACCGGGCCAGCTATGCCTTTGCGTTGGTGTCAGTAGCCGCTATGTTGGAAATGGAGGATACTACTATTAAACAAGCCAGGATCGCCATGGGAGGTGTTGCACATAAGCCCTGGCGTGCACTGGAAGCAGAAAGATTTTTGACAGGCAAAGGGGCAACTGAGGCCAATTTCAGGCAGGCAGCGGACATAGAAATGAAACAGGCTAAACCGCTTCAACATAATCAATTTAAAGTTGAGTTAGGCGCCCGTGCGATCGCCCTTGCGCTGATGAAGGCGATGAATGGCGGATAGAATTGATTAATTTTCGGGTGTTATATTAAGAATGAAAAGATGTAAAAGGATAACACGATCCGATGCTATCGGATCGTGTTATAAAAAAGATTTCGATGGATTGAAAAAAATACATAGATGAAAGAACAGCAAAAAAATACCGGGCAGGCGATAGATCGGGTTGACGGGTTTTTAAAAGTAACCGGAGCTGCCAATTATGCAACGGATTACAAGATCAAAAATATTGCCTACGCTGTTATTTTTAAAAGCACGATTGCGGCGGGGCAAATTGTAAATATTGACACCAGCGGGGCGGAGAAAGCCACAGGTGTGTTAATCGTTATCACCCATAAAAATGCTCCGAAACTCAATGTCAAAGGTGGGCTTCGTGGGGGCGCACTTCTGCAAGGGCCTGAAATCAAATTTCACGGGCAGCATATAGGCATAGTCGTTGCCGAATCTTTTGAACAGGCCCGTTATGCGGCGCTGCTGGTAAAGGTAGATTACCGGAAAGAAGATGCCAGGACCGATTTTGAAAAGCTAGCAAAGGAAGCTGTACTTCCAAAAGATAATGCAGACATGATCCGTGGTGATGTTGAGATGGCGTTTGGAAATAGTGAAGTTACACTCGAAGCCGTTTATGAAACTCCCATTGAACATCATCATCCAATGGAACCGCACGCAACAATTGCGGTATGGGAAGGAGAAAGACTCACCTTGTACAACGGTTCGCAGATTGTTAATGGCGCCCAGCATGCAGCGGCGGCAACACTTAATATCAGCCCCGAAAATGTTCGGGTTATTACACCGTTTATCGGGGGAGGATTTGGTTCCAAAGGCGGTCAGTGGGCCAACCTTGTTTTGGCGGCTGTTGCGGCAAAGATGGCTAATCGCCCGGTGAAGCTTGCCCTCACGCGCCACCAGATGTTTAATTCGGTCGGGCTTCGTCAGAGGAACCGCCAGAAAATACGTCTTGCAGCAACAAAGGACGGCAAACTTACCGCACTTGCGCATGAAACAATAACGCATTGCGCATCGGACAATGAATTTGTAGAACCCTGCGGGGACTGCTCGAAAATCATGTACGACGCCCCGAATTCGCTGATCTCTTATCGTGTGGTGCATATGAATATTATTCTTCCGACATACACTCGTGGCCCGGGTAAAGCAACAGGTAGTTTTGCGATCGAATCGGCTATGGATGAGCTGGCTTTCAAACTCAATATGGACCCTATTGAATTTCGCCTCAAAAATGAACCCGCCAAAGACCCTTCCAATGGCAAGCCATGGTCGTCAAGGGCAACGGTTCAATGCCTTCAGGAAGGTGCCCGGGCATTCGGTTGGGAAAAACGAAAAATGCAGCCTGGTCAAATAAGCGAAGGAAATTACCTGGTGGGTTACGGTGTATCTGCCGGAACCTATCCTACCCACCAAAGAGAGACTTCCGCCATCGTGCGGTTAACACGTGATGCCAGGGATGTGAAAGCAAGTATTGAATTGGCTGCTTCTGATCTCGGAACCGGTACCCATACAATCCTTGCCCAGGTGGCTTCTGATGCGTTGGGTCTACCGATAAAAGAGATCGAAATTAAGATAGGGGATTCGGATTTACCGCCTGCCGCAGGGTCGGTGGGTTCGGTAGGAGCTGCAAGTTTCGCCAACGCCGTTAATGATGCCTGCATTAAGATCATTGATGAATTGATTGCAAAATCAGGGAAAAAGTTTTTCACCCGGCCAACCGCTGGTCAAATGATGATCTCTGAAAACATCGCCGCATTTGAAACCAGGGTGGACGCCAAGCCACCGGTAGATGCGGATAATTATTCGTCGCACGCGTTCAATGCAAATTTTGCGGAAGTGTGGGTAAACAAATCCACCGGGATGGCAAGAGTACACCGTTTCCTGGCAGTAACCGGTGCAGGGAAAATTTTGAATCCGAAGACGGCCCGTTCGCAAATTATCGGAGGGAATGTGTGGGGTATCGGAATGGCGCTGACGGAAGAATCGATAATAGATCCCCGGTGGGGCAATTTTATTACCCGCTCGTTTGCCGATTACCATGTACCATCGAACCTGGATATTGGAACGATGGAAGCTATCTTTATTAATGAAGATGACAAGATCCCCAATAAATTAGGTGTTAAGGGGATTGGTGAAATCGCTATTGTAGGAGTTGCTGCAGCCGTTGCCAATGCCGTTTTTAATGCAACCGGAAAACGCGTGCGGGAATTACCGATAACTCCTGACAAACTCATATAAAAGAGCATAGCCGCGCACCTGCCTGGCGGCAGAAAGATTGTAGATCTCCACGGATCGTTAGATAATGCTGCGCATTCAGGGTCTACTACGAATTACGCGAATTGCTCCAGGAAAAGCACCCACAGATTACAAAGATTTACACGGATTACATGTATTTAAATTTGTGAAAATTCGTGTAATTCGTGGCTACTGCTTTTCTCCTTAATCCGTGGAAATCTATGCAATCCGTGGCTATTTTTTTCCAATTAGCTGCTTATAATATGCGCAAACAGTATTCATCAAACATATTTCGCATTTTGGTTGGGGCCTGCATATTTCCCTTCCCAGGAATGACATAGCCATACCTGCATCCCATTCCTTTTGAGGCAATATTTCCATGATCTGCTTTTCAATTTTCTTTGGGTCGGTACCTGATGCAATTCCCAATCTTGGCGCAACCCGCACCACATGCAAATCAACAATTATGCCTTCTGCCGACTCCCCTGCTTCGCGCTTTATTACATTTGCCGATTTTCTTCCAATACCCGGCAAGCCTGTAAGTTCATCAAGCGTTAAGGGTATCGCCTTGTCTTTTTTTATTTTCTGCGCAAGCTCCATAAGCCATTTCGTCTTATTAGCAAAATTGCGTGCCGAACCGATGAAAGGATATAATGAATCGGAAGTGGTACGTGAAAGCGCTTCCATATTGGGAAAAGCTTCGAACAGTTTTGGCGCAAGCTGGTTAATATGCCGGTCAGAATCCTGTGCCGATAAGATCACCATCACCAATAGTTGATAAACACTTTCATAATCCAATGGATGTTTCTTGTCTTTATACTTTTTCAATAAAGGTTTTATGGCTTCGGGCCAGTTGATTGCAGCGGACATAAAAGAAATTTTTTGTGACGATAAAACTACTGAT
The DNA here is from genome assembly GCA_040005125.1 of Ginsengibacter sp. GTDB lineage: Bacteria > Bacteroidota > Bacteroidia > Chitinophagales > Chitinophagaceae > Ginsengibacter. The sequence goes on along the minus strand of JBDTZL010000343.1, from coordinate 1,670 downwards.
GTTAACTATGTTTTTAAAAACATTATAGTACTAAGTTATATTATTCCGGTTTGTTTTGCAGCGCCATCCTTAATTGGCAACTAAGGATATATTCAAATACATTTATTACAATTATTGTCCGAATAATGACTCAAACTCTCACCTGGTCTGACTTTATCCCACACCGCAACCATTCTTTGACAAGCTCAGGATAAACTAAAGAGTGTGATGAAACATAAACAATTTTAACCGGACAATAAGATTTATTACATAAAAGTTTGCTCCGGCTGTGCTGTCCTCATGATCAGTGTCTTCACCGGTCATAACTTTCAATATTATGATTTCTTCATTCTTTAACATCAGTTCATAATATATTTTGCATTCTAATAATCCTGTTCGATTGAATCATTTAAATAAAAGAGTCCTTGTAATTCCTATACTGTATTGGTATCCGTCACATTGTAATCCCGTCTAATCGTCTCCGTTATAAGTCCCGTGAAAACCAACCCCCGAAAACTGCGTGGATTGTCTCAACTAATCCATAAAGAGAATTAAATATGCATCACAGATAAATCCATTATTTAGAATTGTTACCATTTTTTCGATTGTTACGACGAATAATCCGGGAATAAATAGAATAGAATAAACAGATACCTCACTGATAATTTTATGACTCAGAAGTCCTCCGGAAAATAAACCGCAGCCATAAAAAGTTACAGGAAATTCCAATAACAAACACCTTAACCATCCCTTTGCTATATTTGATACTAAAATCAATGAATTTTATCGGCAACATCATTTGGTTAATCTTTGGCGGCCTTGCAGCTGCACTCGGTTATTTGTTTGGTGGCATTATATTGTGTATTACTATTGTGGGTATTCCCTGGGGTTTACAGTGTTTTAAAATCGCGGGGTTGGTATTGTGGCCCTTTGGCAGGCAGGTGGTTAGTAATACGGGCAGCACAGGTTGTCTTAGTTTGTTTTGCAATATCCTCTGGTTGCTTTGTGGTGGGTTATATACGGCGATTGTACATATTTTCTTTGGGATCATTTTGTTTATTACAATTATCGGTATCCCCTTTGCCCGCCAGCATTTTAAGCTTGTAGAAATTTCGCTGATGCCTTTTGGAAAAACGATCACGTAATACTTTACATTTTATTGAAGCGAGCATCCATTATATACCCGGATAGTAACCCTACTCAATCAATCTATTCATTTGTAATAGTGCGGCCGCTTCCGGGCCAAATACTATTTTTTTGAAATAATCGCTTATCCCTTGCCGTTACCTTAGTAAAAGGTAGTATTTGGTTTCCTTACTCCCTGTTTTACCTTGCGGTTGCATTTGGACCGCATATCTATGTTGAGAGTTTGTTTTAAATGTTGTACTATATCCGAAAGATTATTGCAGGAAATACAGCCCGTTTTATTCATCATCCAGGTCGGTAGTATCAATTTTTTGTCTGCATAAGCCAGGGCAAGGGCTTTTATTTCATCCAGTGTTTTATAAATTTCATCTACAGCTTTTAATACAAAATTGTTATCAAAAAAATCTTTATCGGGATAACGGGCAATAAATTCTTTTTTCGGCGGAGAATTTTTAAGGGCGACGGCATTACCGGTTTCTATTCAACCTACCCCGAAGTGAGGCTTTTGACGGACACTATGGAAAGACGACATTAGAGTTTTCAAC
>JBDTZL010000336.1:0-49370 GCA_040005125.1 Ginsengibacter sp. | reverse complement strand
GTAGTTCGGGTTATTATATTATTGCGGTGAATGTAAGCGGCGGTGCAACAGATAACAATACTATAAAGATAAACGGGGCAACAAATCCTGTAGTATTTGGATTTACAACATCACCAAATATAATCAACAACCAAAGTGATGTGGCAGGAACGCAAACCATACAGGCTGCTGATATAACAGTTAGCACAACACCTGTAGCTACAAACTCATTTGTTCCAGGCTCCAATAATAATATTGTATATATAGCACAGATGTCTGTTGCGACCGAACCGGTATCTGTGAACAATATCCAGTTTGCATTTAGTGGAACACAAGATGCCAATGACCTGGCACTCGTTTCCATTTATTTCAATGCTACTGCAGCAACAATTTCAGGGGCTAGTTTGCTGAACAACACATCTGGCGCATTTGCATCGGGACATTCATACAGCATCAATTTTTCTAATGCCATGGCTATCGGTAGTTCGGGTTATTACATTATTGCGGTGAATGTAAGTCCTGGTGCAACTACCGGCAATACGGTACAAATAAACGGTGCAGCCAATCCTGTAATATTCGGATTTACCACAGCGCCAAATATAATCAATAATCAAACTGATAACGGAGGCCTGCATACGTTGCCGGTTAACTTTATAAGTGTAAGGGCATTCGAAAAGCAGTTGAGTATAGGGATAGAGTGGAAGGTAGCAAGTGAATTAAATATAAATAAATATATTGTAGAAAGGTCGGGTGATGGCGTGGCCTTCAATTCAATCGGAGAGACAAGTGCAGGGGGGGGAAGTTCAAATATAATTACCTATAATTTATTGGATCAAAATCCCTTCGAAGGAAATAATTTTTATCGTGTTAGTGCTGTAAATAAAGATGGGCGATTGTCATACAGCCCTATTGTTAAGATCAGTTCAGGCAAGGGGAAAGAAGGGATTTCTATTTATCCAAATCCTGTTATAAAAGACGGGCGATTAAGTTTGGAATTGCAAGACTTACAAAAAGATACTTATATAATGACGATGCATAACCAGCAGGGTCAACTGGTGATGAAGCAGGTAATTGAACACGGCGGAGGCATTAGCGTGCAGCCGGTTACTTTACAAAAAATTACTTCAGGTATATATACAATCGAAGTCAGGAACCAAAATACGCGATTTGTGAAAAAGCTAATAGTAGAATAAAAAAGGCTACAAAGCTGTCTGCTATAGAATTCAGTACTGTCATTTATTTTAATAATACCGGCCTTGTACTTCGAAACCTCAATAGTGTTTTGGGCGATATCATAGATTCGCAGGAAATTTAAGATGCACCACATCCTTATTCTAATCTGCCAGGGCAAATACCAGATGAAAGTTGGGAGAGCAGATAGAAGCGGATAAAGAGATTTCATATATTAAAATGAGCAATAGGGGTTTGATTTATCTGAAAAAATCAAAACATTCTTACAAAAATTTTCCAATAGCTGCATCAATTGATTAACTTATGCTTTTTGTAAAAATAACCAGGTAATAGTTTGTTTGAGAAAAACGGGTTCAATACAAATATTTTTTTTGCTGTACTTCATAGTGCTGCATGGCCAGCCAAAACCTTTTTTTTGGGGCAATGATGTTATTAAATTTATTACTGATAAAAATAATTACCAGACTATTGTTTACGGAACCAGGGATGGTTTGGCATCTTCTGAAATAACCTGCCTTTCGCAGGATAGCAAAGGATATGTATGGGTGGGTACTTCGGCAGGCTTAAGCCGGTTTGATGGAATAAAGTTTGAAAATTTTTTAAAAGCAGATGATCATTTTACTGGAAAAATATATGCAATAAAAGAAGATACCCTGCGAAATGTAATGTGGATTGCCTGTGATGCAGGTTTATGTTATTTCAACAATAAACAATTACACCTTGTACATTTTAAGGAACGGGATGTAACAGTGTATGATGTTTATTTCCCCGGTGATAAGAATATGTGGATAGGCACCGGTAAAGGGCCTGCCATTTTAGCCGGGGATATAATTCCAGGTTTGATTTCGGATAAAGTAATTTCACTTGCTTCATTTTTATTGCCACAATGGAAAATATTCAACCCTTCAAACACTCCTGTTTATAAAATTAGCAGCAATGAAAATGGGAAAATTTATCTGGCCGGCAGGGGTAACGTGTTTTTCTTTGATACCAAAAAGCTTGAACAAATATGGACTTCCACACACAATGAGAATGATAATGATAATGTAGTAGGAATGGTGACCGGTAAAGCCGATACTATTTTTTTTGCAACTGCATTCAGCGGGTTATTTTGTATCGAAAATAAAAAAATAATAAAGCTTACCGATAATGAATTCAATGCAGGAGACCTTGTTGAATATGACGGCCAGGTTTATTATTTTTCTTTAGGTGGGGTTTTCCGGTTTATTTCTTCGACGCAAAAATTGGAAAAGATCAGCGAGGTACCCAGGTCTTTAAATGTTTGGGTTTCCTGTTTATTGGTTGATAAAGAAAACAATTTGTGGATTGGGATGCATGATAATCTACTGTACCAGAAACCCAGGATATTTTCTGAATACAGAAATTCGCACGAGAGCGCTGAGGCTGAATTGTACAGCGTTTCCCAGCTAAAAAATAATCAGCTGTTATTTGGAGCAAACAGGGGCAAGGTCTACAGGCTGGAGGGAACCATCTTTAAAAATGTATTTGGCACAGGACGGGCAGTGCCCCGTGCAGAAATAGAAAGCATTTATGAAGATAGCCGCGGCTGGCTTTGGCTGGGTACTGGTTATGAAGGCATAGCTGTAATCACAGATAATAGAACCCTGCATTTTACAGAAGCTGACGGACTAAGTACTAATAGCAATTATTTTTTTTATGAAGATGTGGCAAAGAATATTTATACCGGTGGTGATGGTGGCATTTCAAAAATTAATTTTGACTCTTCCGCCAGCATCTTCCGGTTTAAAAACTTTTATTACAAAGTTGCGGGTGAAAACCTGGAAACATTTAAAAATTGTATTGCCGGTCCCGATGGCACGTTGTGGATGGGAGGTCAAAAGGGAATATTTCATTTTAAAAATGATTCTTTAATAAAATATCCCCTTAATGGCGGGATGCAATTGAGTATTACCGACATAAAAAAAGATGAAACCGGTAATGTATGGCTGGCAACGAAAGGCGATGGCATTTGTCAATGTTTTTTTGATGCGGCTAATTTGCTCCAGGTTAAAAAAATATTTACTGAAAAAGACGGCTTGCAATCTAATGTCTGTTTAAGCATTACCATCGATCATGAAAATGGTATGTGGGCCGGTAGCTATTCCGGTATTACTTCAATCCGGGAAAATGGTAAAAATATCAACATTACAAATTTTACTTCTGCGGATGGATTTTTATCTTCCAATTACCAGGCCTTACAGCTTTTTTGTGATAATAACGATACTATTTGGGTGGCTACCTCGTCGGGCTTAACTTCTTTTTATGCCGGTAATACAGGTATCAATAGAAAGCTGCTGCTGGATTTTAGTGATATTTTCCTGCTGGATACTTCAAAAAAAATTACTTCATACAAAAAAAATGACGCAGGCTCAGTTACGGAATTGCCGTATTTCTTAAATGGGATAGAATTTCATTTTAAGGCAATCTGTTTTTCTGATCCCCAGAAAATCAGGTATTCTTACCGCCTGCTGGGCCTTGCAGACACAGCATGGCTTGGGTGGGATAATAAAGAAACAGTCGTGTATCAAAATCTATCACCCGGAAGGTATTCTTTCCAGGTGAAAGCCTCCCTGGACGATAATAATATTACGATGCCAATTACGTTTCAGTTCGTAATTAACAGTCCTTTCTGGCTTAGCCGGTGGTTTATAATTTTAACAACATTGCTGGTGTTATTTATTATATATCTTCTGCAAAAAAAATGGAAAAAAAATATCCGTGTAAAACATGAAGAAAAAATTAAAACCCAGGAATTAATATCCGAAAATCTTCAATATCAATTGGAAGTAGAGCAGGTAACCAATTATTTTACCACCTCGATGAGTACACGTGAAACCGTTGATGATCTTTTATGGGATGTTGCCCGCAGATGCATATCAAAATTAAACTTTGAAGATTGTGTAATTTATATGAAAGATGACGCTACAAATATGCTCATACAGAAAGCCGCATGGGGGCCTAAAAGTAATGAGAACCTGCCTGCGGCACAGGCGGCTCTGCTCACGGGGAAGGTGGGTAAAATTATCTGCCCTATTGAAATACCAGTAGGTAAAGGCATAGTGGGTACTGTGGCTTTGACAGGCATTGCGGAAATTGTACCGGATGTAACAAAAGATGCGCGGTATATTAAAGATGATATGCAACGGGCCTCGGAAATCGCCGTTCCTGTCATTTACAATAACATGATATTGGGAGTCATCGACTCGGAAAGTCAGCAAGAGAATTTTTACTCACAGCGGCATCTGCAAATACTTACAACTATTGCTTCACACTGCGCAGAGCGAATTATAAAATTAAAAACAGAAGAGTACCTGCGCCGTAATGAACTGGAATTATTATATACACAAAGCAGGCTCGCCGAAGAAAAATTAACAGCCTTGCGCAGCCAGATGAACCCTCATTTTATTTTTAACTCTTTAAATTCTATTCAACAGTTTATATTAAAAGGCGAAGTTGATAATGCAAATAAATATCTTTCGCAGTTTTCAAAATTAATACGGCTGGTACTTCAATATTCAGAGTATAATTTTATTAGCCTTGAGGAAGAAATTAATATGCTGAAATTATATTTGTCCCTGGAGAAAACACGGTTTGGAAATTCTTTTGAGTACACAATACAGCTTGAAGAAGAACTGGATGCCGATGAAATAAAGATCCCCAACCTGATGGTACAGCCTTTCGTAGAAAATGCCATCTGGCATGGATTAATGCACAAAGAAGGAGAAAGGAAAATCGATATCAGGTTTCATTTGAAAAATGATCAGTCTGTTATTTGCGATATTACTGACAATGGGATAGGGCGTAAAAGAGCCACAGAAATAAAGAGAACAAAATCATTGGAAATCGGGCATCAGTCGAGGGGAATGCAATTGGTTAAAGATAAAATTGATGTATTGAAACAACAATTTAAAGGTGATGTATCTGTGGAAATTCATGATGTAACAAATATTGCCGGAGAGGTATGTGGTACAAAGGTGTTGATACAACTTCCATTGCAATACCAGGGAGAAGACATTTAAATTTAGCATTAAAATCCTAAGACACAAGCCGGCCCGGCAGCATACAGGATAATTGCAAAAGCTTTGTAAAGAATGTTGCCTTATTAGCTTCAAAAATAAATGGCAGATGTAAAATTAAAAAGCCGGGGTCCGATAAAATACAGGAGAAAATCTATCTTCAGTATTTTTGCAAAATGGTCAAAGCGCTTATTATTGATGACGAGGAGGTAGCGGTGAACGTGTTGAGGTTAATGATAGAAAGACATTTGCCGGAAATAGCCACGGTGAAGTCCTTAACCAACTCTACACAGGCATTGCAATTAATACCTGAATATAAACCGGATATCGTTTTCCTTGATATCGAAATGCCTTATCAGAATGGGTTTGAATTATTAAAGTCTCTTCCTGAAATTTCCTTTGATATTGTTTTTACAACCGCCTATGATAAATATGCCATCCAGGCTATTAAATTTAGTGCTTTAGATTATTTACTTAAGCCAATAGATGCTGATGAACTAAGAGAAACTTTTAATCGTTTTATTCAAAAATCGATTATAAATCAAAATAAAGACGCCGCTGTAAAAAACCTGCTGGCTAACCTGCAACAGCAAAATACAACTTATCATAAGTTAGCTTTGCCAACAGCAAACGGGCCGCAGTTTTTTTTACCAAAAGATATTTTGCGTTGTGAAGGATTGAGCAATTATACCAAATTTTATTTTTCAAATCATCATTCTATTACTACTTCTAAAACAATTAAAGAGTATGAAGAAATATTAATTCCTCACAAGTTTATACGCATTCATAAATCTCATTTGATAAATGAAGAATTTGTATCGGGCTATGCTTCACAAAGCAGTAATATAATCATGAAGGACGGCTCAATGGTAGAAGTATCCAGAAGAAGAAAAAAAGAAGTGCTTGAAAAATTAGGGATCCGCTAGCTACCTGTAAAAACTAATCTTTAATTTAAATAAGGATACATGGTTCGCAAAAAATAAGGTGTTATTCTTTCATTTAGATAAAAGGTTTGTACATTTATAAAGTAAAGCATTAAAACAAGTGCTATAAATTATGAGCGTAAGTAATAAACACCTGGCAACTTTCTTATTTGGCGCGGCTGCAGCACTTGCTGCCGGCAAATACATGAATATGAGTGATGAAGAAAAACAGAAATTATCAGCTAAGATAAAAGACAAAGCCCACCAGTTAAAGGATGAGGCAGAAACCTCTGTTGATAGAGCCAAAGATTATTTTAATGAATTGAAAACAAAAGGATCTGATGCTTTTAAAGAGCACTTTCCCGATGCAGAAAAATATTTCCATGATCTTTTTCACAAAGACTCACCAGGTGAAACGCAGGCAGCTACGGATGTAAAAACGGGAGATACTCCCGAAAGCGCAACGTAGCGGGATATAAGTCTTTCATGCCTCCTGCCGGGCGTTCATTTCCTGCTCTTTCCTCAATATAATTTCTGCAACTGGATTAGCTTCTTTAATTGTAGCCCTCCATTTATTATTTTTACCGGTATTTGATACAGCCTGATAAACTTATAGAAGATTTTCAGAATAAATAATGTGCTTTTGATATAATTTTTTATTAATGTTAAATCCAAAACAAACATTTTATGGAAACAAAATCTTCTACAAAATACATTACTGAATTTATTGGCACATTTTGTCTTGTATTATTTGGCAGTTTGCAATTGGCGTGCAGTGAGGAGTTGAATGGTTTACTTTTCTATATCATAGTATCGTCTCACAAAACTCCTGTCAAGTTAAAAACTAAATTCAATAGCAGGGTTGATTACGAGTAAAAGTGGCCGGTGGGGAACCCGCCCACGACGGAACGCCGCGGTTGGTGTCCCTTCCACCAACCTGCCTACCGGCCAGGCAGGCCGCAACATGGTAAACTAAAATTTCATTTTAAACGGTTTCTTGGAAATGACTAAAAACATACCACTACTTTTACTTTTATTTTTAATTTGTTCAAAGGTATCTGCAGGTGATTCTACAATAATATATAAGAAAAAGAGCACTTTTTTTATTGAAGCAGGTGGTAAAGGCCCGTACTATTCTGTAAACTATGGCAGGATATTTCGCCAGGGCAAAAAACTAATTTATAGCTGGAGGGCAGGCTTTTCTTTACTACCCCATGATCTGTCCGTTCCCCTTGCAATAAGTGCCTTTACGGCCGGTTTGCGACATCACTTTGAATTTAGCCTTGGGCTTACACCTTACCTGAAAGATTACAAAACATTTTTGCATAAGCCGGATCTTTCAGATAAGCAGATCTATATTACCCCGGGTATTGGATACCGCTTTCAAAAAAACACCAGTAACTTCTTTCTAAGTATTGGGGTCGATCCCCTTATTTTTATGGATCCGCCTTCAGATTATTTCTGGAATTTCAGACCCCAACTGAAGCCTTCCGCTCACTTTGCATTTGGCTTTCTTTTTTAAAATTGATGTTTGTTAGGAATCTCACAGCAGCAACCCGCCAGGAAAATATTTCTGAAGGAAATTTTTTTTGTGATGTTTAGTTTTTATAAGCCGCGATTTTACAATAGTTTCTTTTAACTTCATCATGTTAATAATAACGGATGTCCTTACTTCAATTTTAATCAGCGTTTCTGCAGGAGCTTTAAAACTTATCTATGCAATCAAAAATTATTGTTCTGATACTTATTATTTTCAGCATAGCGTGTAAATCACAGCAAAATAAAACAGTGAGCCTTTTTAATGGAAAGGATCTTAGCGGTTGGCATGCTGACATTCCTGAAATGGATACTAATAAATCAGCAAAAAATCCATTCATCGTCCGTAACAGAATGCTGGTAAGCCTTGGAACACCAGGCGGGCATTTGATTACAGATTCCATATACCAGGATTACAGGCTTCATGTAGAATATCGTTTTGCGGGTAAACCGGGAAATTGCGGTGTGCTGCTTCATGCATCAACACCGCGTGCGTTGTACGGGATGTTTCCCAAATCTATAGAAGCGCAAATGGAGCATAACAATGCCGGTGATTTCTGGTGTATTGTGGAGGATATTAAAGTTGAGGATATGGAAAAGCGGCGTGGCCCAAAAAATAACTGGGGCACCACTGAAGGCAAAGAACGAAGGATCATTAACCTGACCGATAGTTCTGAGAAGCCAGTAGGCGAATGGAACACTATGATCATTGAATGCCTGGATAAATCTATTAAAGTGTGGGTAAATGATACGCTGGTCAATTCGGGGTTTGATTGTACTGCCAGTAAGGGCCAAATTGCTTTACAGGCGGAAGGATCGGAGGTAGAATTCCGGAAAGTGGAATTAACACCCATTAACAGGCTAACCGGCGATAAAGACAAACCTGTAAATTAACTATAATCAAAATTTGTAATATTAAGCGTGCCTGTCAAAATGATACCAGTTAACAGCCTCGAAAGCAAAGCATGTCGCGGCTTTACATTGCCCGCTATTTCTAAAGTTAAAATAAATAGCCTCTATTTATTCACCGATATTTTGAAGCTGGTTATTTTCACTATCATCTTAATAGTATTTTCGTCATGCTCTTCTTCCAGGTCTCCAAAGTCGGTTGATAAAGATGGATACCACTTAATTTTTGATGGAAAAAGTTTGGCAGGATGGGAATATGACCCTGTTTACTGGCGGGTTGAAAATGGCGCTTTAGTTGGAGAAGTAACTTCTTCCACACTTCTGAAACGAAACTCATTTATTATTAAAAAGGATCTCATTACACGTGACTTTGATTTGAAGGTTGAATACCGTGTTTCATCTTATGGAAATAGTGGTATTAATTACCGAAGTGAATCGATTGACTCACTTCGGTATGCCATGCGTGGGTACCAGGCAGATATTGACGGCCAAAATTATTATACCGGTCAAAACTATGAGGAAAGAGGCAGAACGACTCTTGCGTATCGTGGGCAAAAAGTAATGCTTAATACTCCGGAAGGTTCAACGCCGTTAAAAGATAATATTAAAAATAATGCATGGACTAAGACAGCGGTAACAGGTTCCTTGGGAAGTGCTGACTCATTGAAGGGCGCGATCAGGAATGAGGATTGGAATGAATACCATTTGATAGTGAGGCGCAACCGGTTGTTACATTATATAAATGGAGTTTTAATGAGTGATGTAACGGATAACGATACTGCCAATCGTAAATCTTCCGGGCGCCTCGGAGTCCAGGTACATGTGGGTCCTCCTATGAAAATTGAATATAGGAATTTTCGTATAAAGGAGATTTTGTAAAGAGATTTTTTTCTATGAAATGGAATGCTGCACTTTATGACCAGTCACACAGCTTCGTATCAAAATACGGAGGGGGGATTTTATCGTATTTAAATCCGAAGCCTGGAGAAATAATACTGGATCTGGGTTGTGGCACCGGTGACCTCACCAATGAAATCTTTCTTTCACAGGCTAATGTTATAGGAATTGATAGTTCGTATGAAATGATTGTCACCGCAAAATCTAAATATCCGGAAATAGAGTTTTATCAAATGGATGCCCGGCATTTGGAATTTGATTTTCAATTTGATGCAATCTTTTCTAATGCTGCCCTTCACTGGATCCCTGAAAAAGAGTTGGTAATAGCAGGAATGTATTCAGTGCTAAAGAAAAATGGGAGAATAGTTCTTGAATTTGGCGGTAAGGGCAACAACCAACAGATGCTTGCAACTCTTAGAGATGCTTTTATAAAACGAGGGTATCACAATAATGCCGCAATTGATTTTTGGTACTTCCCATCAATTGGGGAATATGCCATTGAGCTTGAAAAAAAAAATTTCAGGGTAGTGCATGCCGGGCATTTTGACAGGGTGACACCTTTGAAAAGTAACGAGGGTATTAAAGATTGGTTTTTGATGTTTGGAGATAATTTTTTTGTTGATATATCGCTTTTCGAAAAAGAGGATATTCTGAACGAGGTACAGAACAAGCTGACAACAACACATTTTGCAGACGGGGTTTGGAATGCTGATTACAAGAGAATACAAATTGTCGCGATAAAATAGTGGATCTGTCTTACAAGCAGGTGCCCTTATTGTCCCACAAGCAGATTAGGTACCATCCATCAAAGTCCCTTCCCCTATAATCATTTATTCATATAGTACATTGGGTAGTATAGCATTTAGTGTTATGCACCCTGGTAAAATCCGGTTGGAATATGGGTGAAGGACGCAAGCCACCGCCACTAAGCTATGATTCTTTCCTTGTTGTGTGGGATACATGGATCAATAAGGGCGGTTATGCACCCCAGCGATAAAAGATTCAGTGGTTTCGGGTTCAACGTGAACCCTTTAGTTTCCGTTTCGACACATTTCCCGAAACAATTTGTCCGGATTTATTAACTCAAAAAAGAACTTATTACTCAAATATGGTTTTGCCGGCCTGATGTGCAATTAATTTTAATTGGTCAAATTCTGTTTTATATTCTTTTAGTCTCTCTTCACTTATCTTCTGGCCCGACATGGTTACGGGATTTATGAATGTAATATTTTTTCCACTTAACGCTGCCGCGAGTGAAATATCGCCCCAGTTAAGAAATCCCGGAAGATTAATGCAAGCGCTAAAAAATTCGACAGAATCACGGTTGTCAAACAGGTAACTGGGAGGGGCATTCGATAGCGTAACATTTTCTATATTTCCTTTTAAGGCTGCAAGGTATAAGCCAGCAAGCCCTGCTTCTTTATTTCCGTTGATGCTCAACTTAGCTTCTTTATATTTCGACTTAATGAAACCGGTAACTACGCTTAATTCCTTTACCCATTCACCCATAGGAGTTTTACCTAACCACAGGCAGGATTTAAATAATGTGCGGAGTCTTCCAATACTATCATCAGAATTTAAAGATGTTGAAGAGGTTTCACCGGTGCCGGAGAGATCAACGACTGCAATTCCGGAACCTGATTTAATTAATCTCTCAATCAGCCGCGCCGGAATGTTTTGTTTCCCTGCGGGGTCACTAACAATAATAAATTCTTTTGAATTTACTGAAGGAGCATGAAGCAATACCGGGATGAGTTTATTATCAGAAGTTTCCAAAGCAAATCTGCTCCATTCGTTTACTTTCGGATAGCCATATACTTTTTTCAAAATTGATTCTTCATTCACTCTCAAAATATTTCTTAATTCATTTCGCTTTGCCTCTGCATTAAAAGCCTTAGTATTTAAAAAAACATTTCTCAATTCATTTCCTCTTTGTTTACAATACTCCGCGGTCCCCGTTACTCGCGGAGCTTTTTTATCTTTAGCATATACCATTAGTTGTTCACCGGGCAGTGTCTTAAACGAAACCTCTTTTACCGGGTCTCCGTTACCAATTTTTTTTAAATGAAGATTAAGCCATCCCAACATTACTTGCCTGTCTTGCTGCCAGTATCCATGCGTGAGATCAAATGTATCGTACGCAATATTATTTTGCGCCCCGAGCATTTCAAATACATGTTTCGCATTTTTGTAACTGCGTAACATTTCACGTGGATTAAAAGCTTCAAGATCATCTTTGTTATGGTTACACATTTTTATAGCCCTCGGTGCAATTAAGGCAAGCACTCCCGCTTCTTCAGTAAAGGTTAGCCCATCAACCAGCACTTCACAAATACAGGGAGATCGCATAACATAAGCTTCAAATGTCCCTGCACTTACGACAGGCACCGCTGCTTTAATGCGTTCATCCATTGCCGTCAACCACATGGTTTGATTTCCACCACCACTTGAGCCGGTAGCGCCAATATTTTGAGCATCTACATACGGCAAAGAGCTAAGAAGATCTACCCCCCTGATATTGTCAGTGATTAACATTCCCATTAAAGGCTGTCCAATATTCATCAATGTTGATCCAAGATTATTGCCGTCGCCATGATCTTCAAAAACACCATGGATTGTAGTTCGTTCCCCCGAGCCCCAGGGATCAATGCAAAGACTTACATAACCATTCAATGCTAAAGTAATTCCTACTGATTGATATTTATCATAAAGCCTGCCATCTGGTGAATGCCCCATCATTACAATCACGGCAGGGAATTTTCCCTCTCCATCCGGAACATATAAGTTGGCAGTAGCATATATTCCGGGACGTGTTTGAAAGGCAATATTTTTAATTGTATAGCCTTGCATTTTTTCACTTCCGGTTTCTTTTAAATTTAGTGACAGGTTTTGTTTTACAAGAGCACCTGTCTTTTTTATAATCTCATTTTTAAGCGTTATCCGGTATTCATCCCAATCTTTTTTTGTTTGTGGCAACTGGTGTAAAGGAAATTTCATAACGGCCTCATGCCTTAATGCGGTTTCAATTAAATCACCATGTGGTTCATTAAAAACATTGGGTAAACCTTCGGTTGTTTTATTTTTCCTGGTGGTATCAACATCTACTTTTGTGAAGCCTGTAAGTAAAAAAAACATAGATGCAGAAAGAAGGAAGATAGAAATCCTTCCGTTAATTTTTAAAAAAGTTTTATCCCTGAACATCATTAATACTGCTTATAATTTCTGAGTTCACAAAACAAAAAAGAATTGTGTTGCTGGTTTGTTGAGTTATAACTACATAAATATAGTGCTCATGTTCATTCTAATGTTCTATAATATTATAAAAAAACTTACACAAACGTTTGCTCTAAGAATATTTTTTCTATTTAGCTATTTACAACGTATCTCTACACTAATTTTAATTGTAACCAATATATTAAATGACCAAACGTATCGTTACTCATAAGGCTAATGAACGACTGTCATCACTTGACTTTTTGAGGGGGCTAATAATGGTTGCTTTGATGATAGGAGAAACCGGTTTTTTTCTTAAGTTATTCCAGGCGTTTCCAAATTCTTTCACTGAAATACTTTCTGTAGAATTCGAACATTCTGAATGGCATGGCTTAACTTTCTGGGATGTGATATTGCCGGCTTTTATGACCATGGCCGGAACAGCAATGGCCTTTTCATATAAAAAACAGCGGGAGTCGGGCTACGCATGGAAGCAATCCTTTTTAAAAGTTCTTAAAAGAAGTTTTTGGTTGCTCTTCCTGGGTATATTAATTTATTCGGTTCGTGACGGGCATCTTAACTGGCAATTAAGCAACGTGCTTACGCAACTGGCTTTTACAACATTGATCGCGTTCTCTGTTATTAATCAGCCTGTATGGTTTCAATTTACGGTAACTATTATATGCCTTTTGATTCCCGAAATTTTATTTCGCTTCATCCATATCCCTGGCTTTGATCAGCCTTTTGTTGAGTTTCATAATTTCGGAAGTTATATTAATAAGATTTTGGGAATTCATGTAGACATCCAGCATAAGACCAACTTTGTAAATTTTATTGCGAGTGGAGCGCATACCACCTGGGGATTGATGGCAGGCCAGCTATTATTTTCGAATAAAAGTGCGAACAGAAAGTTTGTGTACCTGTTATCGGGCGGTATACTCTTTATAACAGCAGGGCTTATACTTGATCTAACTGGTATTACGCCTGTGCTCAAATGGATTTCTACCAGTTCCTTTGTATTGGTAACAGGCGGCATAACCCTCATTGTTTTAGGCCTTTGTTATGAATGGATCGATGTACGTGATCATAAAAACAATCTGAAATTCTTTACCATAGTTGGCATGAATTCTATATTCATTTATCTCTTTTTTATTTTCATAGGAGATAAGTGGCTAAATGGCTATATGGAAATTCTATTTAGCCAACTATTAAACTTAGCTAATGTTCCTCTCGCAGTTGGCATAGCGATAAGTTGTATAATTGTTTTTACGCTGGAATGGTATTTATGTTATTACCTGTTTAAAAAGAAACTATTTTTTAAATTATGATCCTAATGAAAAGGCTGGTATTATTAATCGCTGTTCTTTGTGTGTTCACTTCTTTTTCTTCAAAAAAGATTACCTGGGTTGCCATAGGTGATTCTATCACCTGGTTAAATGAACATACAGATGAAACAGGCAAAAGAGTTACAAAAGGATATATGACAAGGGTAGTAGAAAAGCTGCCCAACATACACTATATCAATCATGGTTACAATGGTTCGACATCCGGGGATATTGCAAAAGATATTGACACCCTTAGCTTTCAAAAAGCCGATGTGTACTCAATTTTCCTTGGAACGAATGATTGGTGGCAAGGTCGTCCTGTTGGTGCTTTGTCTGATTATAAAAACAACACCGGCAACAACACGATCAATGGTTCTTACCGTATCATTATAAACAAGCTTCGCAGTCTTAATACGAATGCTAAAATCATCCTCATTACGCCTATGCAACGTGTAGATTTTGTATCTATGGGTGATATGACGAATAATGCCTGGGGTTCATATAAGGAAAAAAACGGACAGTCGCTTGCCCAGGTCGCTGAAGCCATCATTGCAATAGGTAAATATGAAGATCTCGGGATAGTCGATCTGTATAATAAAAGCGGCATGACACTTGAAAACCTTGTAAAGTATAAACGATTAAAGGAACCGCAAACAGGTGCATATAAAAATTATAAATACCCTGCTTTTACTGGTGTTCCATTTAATCCCGGGACAGACGAATATCCTTATCCTGCAGAAGCAATTGACATGACTTATGATGGTCTCCATCCTTCTGATAAGGGATTTGCCATCATCGCTAATATGCTGGTGGATATTTTGAAAAAATATTGACGTCTATTGCCATGTTATTTACGATTGCCTGTCATATTCACACTATGTAGTAGTCTTAGCCGAAAGCAGTGCTGCTGAAGACTTATCAAGATAACAAGCACAATTTGGATGCAGCTGTAAAATACTTGCCGGGTGGAGATTACTAACTGGTTCTTCCAGGCAATTTTTTACAGCCAGAGCTTTTCTGTTGTCAGGTACTGAACAAACAATTTGCCTGGATCGCATAATTTGTTTTACAGACATACTGATTGCATAATGTGGTACTGCTTCTACTGACTTAAACCATCCTTCACCCATTTGTTGTTTCCTGCATGCTTCATTTAATTCAACTATAATGTAAGGTTCCTCTGTTTCGAAATCGGCGGGAGGATCGTTAAATGCGAGGTGCCCATTTTCTGCAACGCCTATAAGTGCTACATCAATAGGATAGTCAGTAATGATGCTTTCGAGACGTGCACATTCTGCCTTTGCATCCACTTCTCCATTTATAAGAAAGGCAGCCTTTAGAGGGGGCACTTTTGATAAAAATCTTTCCTGTAAATATTTTCTAAAGCTGGCCGGATGGGTGATAGATAAACCAATGTATTCATCAAGGTGGAACATCACTACTTTGCCCCAGTCAATATTTTGCTCTTTTATAAGTTGATTTAATGTTTCGAACTGGCTGGTTCCAGTGGCAAGGATAATATTAGCGTTACCATTAGACGCAATAGCTTCCCGGATAAATTGTGCAGCCCTGGTCCCGGCAGCTTTGCCTAATTCAACAGGATTTTGTGTTATGTTGATATCCATTTAAAATGATTTTATGAATAAAGAAATGAAATAATTGCGTGGCAACTACATTTATACCGGCACTTTTGTTGTGCCACCTTTTTCAAGTGTAACCTATTCATCGTTCAGGAATCAGCCATCACTTTTCAAACAATGTGTTGAAAAAGATATCAATCACCTTATTATTTTGCACGTTTCACGTTCCCGTTAGGGACAAAATATTGGCAGGAATAATAAAACGTAGTTAAACAAAGTCACATAGGTACGAAATATTTATTCCCTGAGAATTTGAGCGCAAATATTTGACATGTCTGAAATTTTTATATCACGTGCCCTACGGGACTTATTAAAATTATAGTGCTTTTAATGCTACCTGTATGTAGTCCCTACGGACAATGTCATTAAAGTTAAGGATTTGAATTGCCATGTCCTTTAGGGCGCGGGCTAAAATTTACAATAAGAAATGCGGCTTTAGCCAAAAAATTGTTTGGCTGAAGCCAAAAGAAAATAAAATCTTTTTATCACCGTCCTGAAGAACGATGCAATTGAATTGTAGGTCTTAACTTAATAACATTGCCCTACGGGACTTTTGAAAAGCTTATTCCTTCTCTAAAGAATTGTAACCAATTGAGGTTAAAATATTAACTCGTTGAATATTTTTTCTTTTTCAACCAGTTGCTTTAACAGGACTAATTGATTATTGGCTCTTATAAAATTTTGATCCGTATATTTAGCTCCGTAATAGATATCATTATTAAAATAATCTGTAAGAAAACGGATTGCCTGCATGTATATCATAAATTTTCCTGCATATATGAAATGTTCTTTTTCTGGTGCAGACAATTCAGTTTTCATTTCCCTGCCGTATCCCTCTATAATTGCTTTAAAGATTTCTTCTCTTATTTCTATTGTGGAAAGATCTTTTTCTTCTTCACTAACATTCGGGAGATAGGTACGGAGCATATCACCAACATCGCTGATGAAATAACCGGGCATTACGGTATCAAGGTCTATCACACACAAGCCCTTATTATTATCATCAAATAAAACATTGCTGATCTTAGTATCGTGATGAGTAACCCTAAGTTTAAATGCGGGATTGAATTTTATATGTTCAAACTCCTGAACAATATCAAAATGTCGTTTAATATCTTTTATACTCCTGTCAGCTTCCTTTATTCGTTCAATGTTACCATGGTTAAGAGAGTGCTCAAATTGCCGGTAGCGTAAAGAAAGATTATGAAAATCCGGGATGGTTATTTTTAATTGGTTTGTGTCGAAACCCGAAAGTAAGTTTGTAAACTTTCCAAATTGCCTTGCTGCTTCATACGCCTGCGACGCGGATTGAACTACATCAACAGTATGAGACCCGTGCACAAAAGGAAACATTCTAAAATAGCCATCTTCCTGGTTAAAAATGATCTCCTCACCTGCAGTTGTTTTAACAGGCACAACAAATAAATATTCAGGATGATGAGTGCGCAGGTGTTGCGAAATAACCCGGATATTATGTGCTACATCTTCGGGATGTTTGAAAACACTGTTGTTAATGCGTTGTAAGATGTAATCTTTTTGGCCATTTTTTATGCGCCATGTATCATTGATTAAGCCGTTACCAAACGTTGTTACATTCAGTTTATCGGGTTGTAAACCATAGGCGTGTAAAATTGATTGTAACATTGTAAGCTTAATATGCCACGGGCAATTAACCAGTTGAAAGTATACATTTAATTATCAAATAAAATATGCAAACGGTTGCGGGAGTTTAAAGAAATCCTTTTGATTTTTCAAAGCAGGCCATAAATATTTATTACTTTTACCCGTCAAACGTATGCAATAAATGTGGCAGTTTTGCATGCAAACGTTTGATTGAAAGCGGCAGATATGCTTCCAAACATTCTTTATTTTCATTTTAATGCAAACGGTTGATTGTTGCGATATTATTGTAAACGTGTAGTTTTACATATTTCCCCCTGTGATTTGGCGTTATAAGAACTCAAAATAGAAGCAATTATACTGCTTCAAAAAATTTTAAAAAGATAATATATGAATAGGAAAAATTTTGTAAAAACAAGCAGCCTGGCTGCAGCAGCGATGATTATTGGGCCCGGTAAACTTTTTGCAAATGCCGCGGATCAAAAAGTAAAGCTCGCTATTATAGGTGTGGGCTCCCGTGGACAAAATCATCTTGAGCTTTTATTAGGAAGAGATGATGTTGAGTTAGTGGCAATTTGTGATATAGATGATCGTGCGCTGAATGCTTCAAAAGAAATGATCACAAAGAGCGGTAAAAAGATGCCGCAGGTTTACACAGGAGACAATTATGCCTGGAAAAAAATGCTCGAGATGAAAGGTGGTTTAGATGGTGTGCTTGTTGTAACTCCATGGGAGTGGCACAAACCGATGGTAATTGGTGCGTTGGAAGCGGGTCTTAAATATGTTGCCACGGAAGTGATATTAGGCATCACATTGCAGGATCATTGGGATGTTGTGAAGACTGCTGAAAAATATAATGCCAATGTGATGATGCTGGAAAATGTTTGCTACCGCCGGGACGTCATGGCGGTATTGAATATGGTGCGGCAGGGATTGTTTGGCGAGCTCATTCACCTGCAGGGTGGATATCAGCATGACCTTCGTGAAATAAAATTCAATGATGGCTATAACGGGAAGGAGCATGGCGTGGAGTTTGGCGAAAAAGGGTATTCTGAAGCACATTGGCGCACAGAACATTCCGTTCATCGCAACGGCGATCTCTATCCGACGCATGGTGTTGGGCCAATTGCCCAATTTCTTAATATCAATCATGGCAATCGTTTTCTTTCATTGTGCTCTTTCTCTTCAAAAGCAAGAGGATTGCATAATTATGTTGTAAAATGGGGAGGTGAAAATCATCCCAATGCGAAAGTGAATTTTAAATTAGGCGATGTTGTAACAACTTCTATTAATTGCGCCAATGGTGAAACTATTTTGTTGCAACACGATACCGATTTGCCGCGGCCATATTCTTTAGGTTTTCGGGTACAGGGAACTGAGGGCTTATGGATGGATGTAAATAAAGGTATTTATATCCAGGAAAAGTCTGCAAAGCCACATGAATGGGATGACGAAAAAAGCTGGTTGGATAAATATGATCATCCCCTTTGGGCGAGATGGAGTAAAGAGACTGAAGGTGCAGGACACGGCGGAATGGATTTTTTTGTGATCCATTCTTTTGTAGAATCTATTAAACGTAAAGCCCCAACACCAATGGATGTATATGATGCGGCAGTGTGGAGCGCTATTTCTCCTTTGAGTGAGCAGTCAATCGAATTGGGAAATCAAACGGTTGAATTTCCTGATTTCACAGGTGGCCAGTGGATGTATCGCAAACCCGTGTTTGCATTAAATGATGCATATTGAAAACCATGGAGATAGGAGGTTATTTTTTATCATGAATCACGAGCTGCGATTCTAATATGATTTTATAATAAGCAATATCATTTCCATCCTGCATTTGTTTGCCTGAAATTAATTCCAGCAGCGTTTCTGTGGCTTTTTGTCCCTGCAAATAAGGGTATTGTTCTACTGAGGCTAATGGGGAGGATTCCATGTAATGAATAAGAGGCAGATTAGCATAGCTGACAAAACAGATGTCTTTATTTATTTTAAGTTTGGATTGTTTGGCATATTGAATAGCATCTAAGGCAACATAATCATTAAAAGTAACAATTGCGGTAGGCTTTCTTTTCAGAGATAGCAACTGTTTAATAGCATCATAGGTACTTTGAGTTGTTAAATTAGAAGAGACAATTAATAAAGGATCAAATTTTAAACGGTTTTTTTTCATGGCCTGCAAATAACCCTCTAACCTTTCCTGGCAGGCGAGAAGCGTTTCGGGCCCATTGATCATTCCAACGATCCTGTGCCCTTTTTTTAATAAAAAATCCACTGCTTCTTTTGTACCCGTTTTCATATCACAGGCAACATAATGGATGTTGGAGATTTTTGGTATCCTGTCAAAAAAAACCACCGGTATATCATATTTCTTAAGCATCTCAAAATGATCATATCCTGTAGTGTTTTTTGAAATAGAAACAAGGAGGCCATCTACCCTGTGATTTTTCATCTTTTCAACGATTTCTTTTTCTTTTGCTTCATCATCATGAGATTGTGCTAACAGAACGGTATAATTATTTTTAGATGCAATATCTTCTATGCCGTTGATCGCAGAAGAAAAAAAAGCCTCGGATAAATCAGGTAGAATAACACCAATAGTAAATGTTTTGCCCTGTTGAAAAAAGATAGCTGTTTGATTCGGCTCATAGTTTAATTCCTTAGCTAACTGCTGCACCCTCATTTTAGTTCTTAATCCTATACTTGGATGTTCATGCAAAGCCCTGGAAACTGTTGAAACCGACACATTCAGGCGTTTTGCAATCTCTTTTATAGTGGGCAGCTTAGCCGACACAAAATGTTTTAATATGTTAAAAAATAGCGCAAACGTTTGCGTTGCAATTACAAACGTTTGTGCAAATATAAAAGTGATCAGGCACGAATGGCCTGCGTTATACTGATAAAATAATTATATCTTAGAACACGATTGACAAGCATATCATTCAAATATAAATAAAAATATGCTTGATTTTAAACTAAATATCATCGGGATAACGCTAATCTCCTCATCAAATTTTTTTCACAGATTAAATCTTAAAAAAATTAAATTACTCTGCTCATGAATCATTCCAAAAAACTGCTTTTTATTTTATGCATTTTGCTGGCCTCTGTTAACCTGATGGCCCAAAACAAAATACTTAAAGGGAAAATCACTTCAACAAAAGATGGCACCCCTGTTTCAGGCGCAACAATCTCTGTTAAAGGCACGTCAAACTCTGTTGCCGCAACTTCAGATGGAAGCTTTTCTATTCCTGTTAATTCTTCAGGGGTTACCCTTGTTATCAGTTCCGTGGGATATGCAAAAAAGGAACTTGTTGTAGATGCAAATCAAAACAATATTTCTATCCCACTTGAAACAGATCAAACTTCACTGGGTGAAGTAATAGTAGTAGGATATGGCAGCCAAAGGAAGAGTGATCTCACAGGTTCCATAAGTTCTATAAAAGGCTCCGATCTTACCCACCTTTCCACTCAACGTGTTGACCAGGCTATACAGGGTCGTGCAGCCGGAGTATATGTGTTAAATACTGCCGGCGCTCCGGGAGCAAATGCCACTATCCGTGTAAGAGGTATGAACTCGATAAATGGTGGCAACAACGCTCTTGTAGTAGTTGATGGGTTGCAGGGGGGAAATCTTAATTCACTAAATCCAAATGATATAGAGTCAATGGAGATATTGAAAGATGCCTCAGCCACCGCAATCTATGGATCAAGAGGAGCAAACGGCGTTATTTTAATCACCACCAAAACCGGGAGAAAGGGTAAGCCGGTAATTGACTATAATTTTAGTTATGGTTCGCAAACCATCAGGCATAAGCTTGATTTAATGAACGCGGCTGATTACGCGATAACAAGAAATGCTGATAAAGCAACACAAAATGGCTCGGGCGTGCCGGATCCCATTTTTACTGACCAGCAAATAAAGGAATTTCAGCAAAAGGGGGGAACAGACTGGCAGGATGAGATTTACAGAACTGCACCAATTTCAAATCACCAGCTTTCGATCAGCGGCGGATCTGATAATACGAAATATTTGGTTTCGGCCGGATATCTTGATCAGCAGGGTATTTTGATTAATTCTGCCTATAAGAGATTTTCCCTGCGTGCAAATGTAAATACCGATATCAACAAAGTGGTAAGTTTTGGCTTAAGCTGGGCAGGTTCAAAAGAAGCAGGCAATTCACCTCCTTATGGCGGCGGCACAGCCCTTAGTTTTCTTGGCCAGGCTGTAAACATTGCTCCCCGATGGGCTCCCACTGCTTCTCCATATGATGCTGATGGTAACTATAGCAAAGCTCCTGCAGAATATGGGCCTAATGACACATGGAATCCGCTAGCTGCTGCTAAGGAGCCGGATATTAATAATAACACCATCAGGAATAATATCAACACTTACCTTGATTTTAAAATTATTGAAGGATTGAAATTACGAGTTACGGGTGGAGCTACTATTGAAAACAATAACAATAAAAGTTATTATAATGGTAAGACATTTGAAGGCAAACCTGTTGGTGGCAAAGTTGGATATGCAACCATTGATGATGCATTATATACGTTCTATCAAAATTCTAATATCCTGACGTATGATAAAAACATAGGGAGTAAACATCATATCACCCTCATGGCTGTTGCCGAACAACAGTTTTCAAAATCGGAAAGTTCAGGACTGATTGCCTCTAAATTTACCGTTGACCAAACCGGCGCTGACGACCTGGGCGGAGCAGAACAAATAAATTCAAAATATTCAAACGTAAGTAAAAGAGTTTTGAATTCTTACCTGGGCAGAATAAACTATGCGTATGCCGATAAATATCTTTTAACAGTTAGCTGGCGTGCAGATGGTTCTTCAGTTTTTGGAGCGAATAATAAATGGGGGTATTTCCCATCTGGTTCAGTGGCCTGGAAGCTTGCTGAAGAACCATTTATTAAGATCCTGAATATTTTTTCAGATTTGAAACTCCGTGCAAGTTATGGTGTTGTAGGTAACCAGGCAATTACTGCCTACCAGACAATTTCCGCCATAAATTCGGGAGCCAACTATCCCTATAGTGGAAACGATAATACTGATTTAGGATTTATAATAGCAAATCCGCCTAATCCAGACCTTAAGTGGGAAAGCACAACGCAGAAAAATATTGGATTGGATGTTTCCATATTCAAGGGAAGACTAAGTGCAACGGTGGACTATTATCATAAAACAACAAAAGACCTTCTTTTAAATCGTACGCTTCCCGGCTATACTGGTTTTTCAAGTATTATAGACAATGTAGGCTCCGTTCAAAATAAAGGAATGGAAATTTCAATTAACGGAGATCCATTTACCGGGACAGTAAAATGGAATTCCGGGTTTAATATTTCATGGAACAGGAATAAAGTTTTGGATCTTGGAGAAGTGAGCAGGTTGGAGTTTAAAACAACATATGGTGGGTATAGCCTTAAAAACGGATTTATGCAGCTCCGGGTTGGCGAACCATTTGGACAGATGTATGGCTACGGATACCAGGGTACCTGGAAGACAACTGAGGCAAAAGCCGCTGCCGCCTATGGGCAATTACCCGGCGATCCGAAGTACACTGATTTTAATGGTGATGGCAAAATAAATGCCTCTGATATAATGGCGATTGGGAATGCAATTCCTGATTTTATTTTTGGATGGTCTAACCGTGTTTCTTATAAGAATTTTGAATTGACGTTCCTTATCCAGGGTTCTAAAGGGAATGATATTTTTAACCAGGCAAGAATACGTCTTGAAAATACATTTGAAGGAACAAGCGTTCGTTTATTGGACCGGTGGACGCCTGATAATCAAAATACAGATGTTCCTGCATTTACTGACCAGGTTACACGCCAAAATGCAGGCCTTACAAGTAAAGTAAGCCTTGGTAGTGGTGATGGAGGGCGGCTACAAAGGTATGTGGAGGATGGCTCTTATGTGAGATTAAAGGATATCACTTTGGGCTATTCTCTTCCCCAATCTATTTTAAATAAAATCGGGGCAAAAAACGTAAGAGCATATGTGAGCGGCACCAATTTGATAACGCTTACAAAATATACAGGATATGATCCCGAAGTGAGCGCTTACAATAATAATGATGCCCAGATTGGCGTAGATTTGAGTAATTATCCTACGGCCAAAATAATCACTTTTGGTATTAATGTAACCTTCTAAATAATTTAAAATGAAAAATATAATCTCTTTACTTCGTTGTTCCTTACTCTTCGCTTTAATGGTGTTTTCCTTCGCATGCAAAAAGCTCGACGAAAAACCCATAAGCACTGTAACACCGGCAAATTTTGGTAATTCGGTACTTCAAATTGAAGCTGCCTATGCAGGTTCTATGAATTATTTATGGAATTATTGGGAAGGGTATGGTTATGCCTATGGTCCTTTCATTAATGATGACCAGCTTAATAATGGTGATTTAAATATTCCTTCAGATAATGCGGATGACCTTTGGAACCGGCATTATATGGCTCTGCTTAATATTAATAATGCACTTGGCTCAATTAAAAAGGGAAACATCAAGGGAGAAACCCAGGAAACTCTTGATGGCCTGGAAGCCCAGGGAAAGTTTTTGCGTGCCCACAATTACTTCATGCTGGTGCGGATGTTTGGTGGCGTTCCGTTGATCACCGAAGACACCCCGGATCCTCTTAAAAATCCAATGGCTAGAGCCTCAGTGGCTGATGTATATGCCCTGATTGTAAGCGATCTGACCTTCGCTGCAGCACACCTTCCATCATCATGGGATGGTGCGCCCGGTAAGCCAACCAGCGGAGCCGCAAAGGGAATATTGGCTAAGGCATATCTTGCTATGGCAACTTACCCGTTAAATGACCCCGCCAATTACCAGAAAGCAGCTGATATGGCGCTTGAAGTTATGAACTCAGGTGTTTATCATCTCGTAGATTCAGTAAGTCAGGTATTTAGCCTTGCCAATAAGTATGGGCCTGAAATGATGTGGAGTTATATCTCGACCTACGACGATGTTGCTACTGACCCTCAGATATGGACCGCCGAAGAGTATTTCGAAGCATGGGGCGATGCCGCTGTTGACACCGCATTTGAGCACAGATGGCCTGATCAAAAAAGAAAACAAGCTTACTTGTTTACTGATTGGGTTGATGCTGACGGACACCCTATACATTATACCGATTTTTCGTATCAAACACCGTTTTGTAAGAAGTTCTTCTACTATATATCTGAAGATGATTTCCAGGGCATGTCCTCCATTGTGAACTACCCCATCATCCGTTATGCAGACGTTTTGCTCATATATGCTGAAGCGGCAAATATGGCCGGCGGCGGCGCAACGGCTCCGCAAAATGCAGTAGATGCAATTAACAAGATTATTAACCGTGCTAATGGCTTTACTCCAAATTCAGGACATCCTTTGTTAACCACTGCAATGAGCAGAACTGCATTTGATGCTGCTGTTATACAGGAAAGAAGCTGGGAACTAATGTTTGAGAATTGCGACCGCTGGTTCGACATCTGTAGAAAAAGAATATTAAACGATCCGAATGTAACAGTTCGTGCCTCAGACAGGGCAAACTTTACTGAGGACGACTACCTGTTCCCGATACCGGAAACTGATTTAAGATTAAATAAATTGTTGGTACAAAATCCCGGTTATCCAACACCTTAAAGCGTTGAACCTGGATTTATGGAATTTTTAGTATTTATGGGATGAATACGTGAAATCATTTTACATCATTTATAATTCCCATAAGCCCCGGTTTCGGATGAATGGGAAGCAAGTCATTTTTCCGTCATTCCCATGATTCCCGGTTCAGACCAAATCCCGATTCAAACTATGCCTGAAAATTCTGCGGTTATGGCGACTCCCCCGATAGTTAACCCTCTGTTACCATCAAGGCGCATATCCTCGGTAGATGCATACCGCGGTTTTGTAATGCTGTTAATGATTGGCGAGGTTTTTTCTTTCCGGCATGTATCAGAAAGCCTGCCGGATAGTTCATTCTGGCGGTTTTTATATTTCAACCAGGATCATGTGCCGTGGGTAGGTTGCTCGCTGCATGACATGATTCAACCATCTTTTTCCTTCCTTGTTGGGGTTGCACTGCCCTTTTCATTAGCTAATCGCCGGACCAAAGGAATTCGTTTTGGAGCCTTATTAAAGTCAGCCATTGTACGATCGCTTATTTTAATTGCTCTGGGAATATTTTTAAGGTCATTGTGGGCTAAACAAACTTACTTCACTTTCGAAGATACACTGAGCCAGATTGGCTTGGGATATACGTTTCTTTTTTTATTAGGTTTTCGGTCACAGCGCATCCAGCTAATATCATTGATAGTAATTCTGGTAGGATATTGGGCGGCTTTTGCATTGTATCATCTGCCAAACGGAGCTTTGAGTGAAGCTGTGACAGGAGTTCCGCTTAGCTGGGAACATAACCTGCATGGATTTGCTGCACATTGGAACAAGAACACAAATTTTGCCTGGGCTTTTGATCGCTGGTTTCTAAACCTTTTTCCAAGAGAACATCATTTCGAATTTAATGGAGGCGGCTATTCTACACTCAGTTTTATTCCAACATTAGCAACAATGATTCTCGGCCTGCTTGCCGGTAATATTTTGAAAGCTGATTTTTCCGGCAAGATTAAAATAAAACGATTCGTTATAACCGGTGTAAGCTTGCTGGCCCTGGCTGTATTAATCCATTTCACAGGTATTAATCCTATAGTGAAAAGGATCTGGACACCTGCATGGGTACTATTCAGCGGAGGCTGGTGCTTTCTTCTTTTGGCATTTTTCTATGGAATTATAGATGTATACAATCATCGCAAATATGCTTTTATCCTTACAATAGTAGGAATGAACTCCATCGCTGCATATGTGCTGGCAGATGGTTTCGGCAGCTTTCTAAGTAATACATTATACATTCACCTGGGGCACAACTTCGATAAAGTATTTGGTGATGCATATTCAACATTAATAAGAGGAGCCATTATGATTTTCATAGACTGGGGCATTCTTTATTGGATGTATAAAAGGAAAATATTCATTAAAATATAACCTTCCAGGGCCCGGAATGTAAACAATAAAAAGATACCATTCATGATACTACAACATGTAGCGGTTTATAGACTTACCTTCAAAATCTTTGTGTCCTGTTTACTAATATTAATAACAAACGGGATTTCAGGTTGTTTTTCAATAGAAAAAGCCAGGCTTGAAGGCGGCACAAATACATCTGCCAATGACGGGGAGAATACGTGGAAGACTGTTGGCTTTGGCGGAGGGGGCGCCACTTTTTATCCCGAAATAAGCCCGTTTAATCCTGATTATGCTTTTGTAAGTTGTGACATGACAGGGTCATTTGTTACTCATAACGGGGGCGAATCATGGAGAATGTTTAATCTTCACAGCCCGGTTGACTTTTATGTTTTTGATCCACTGGATTCCAATACTGTTTACGCAAATTCAGTGGGGTTATTTAAAAGTGTTGATAAAGGGGTTACATGGAATCTCCTTTATCCCTCTCCTTCACAAACGTCAGGTTGGGTATCTAAAGGAGATCACGCGGAAGAAATTTTAGTTACCCGGGACAGCACAATAAGCGACGTACAGGCGCTTGCTGTTGACCCTGAAGATTCCAAAAAATTATATGCAGTCATCTCGATTGATAAAGCAATTGCCTTTTACGTTTCAGACGATGGCGGAGTAAAATGGACAAAAGAAAAAGATCTCAAAGAGAGGGCAAAAAATATCTTTATCAATCCATTTTCTTCAAAGGATAATCGTACGATATATATCACCGGGAATAGTGGTGTAACAGAAAGCAATAACGGGCAATTGAAAACACATACAAATCCCCCGGGTGTAAAAATGCTGACACATTTTTCAAGCGGCTATGATACCGGAAGTAACAGGTTTATTATTTATGCGATCTCAGGAAAATCCTATTTCAACCCTGGAGGAGATATACCAGGAATTTATTATTCTGATGATGGAGGGGCATCATGGCAAAACAGGCAGGAGGGACTTACAGCATTTAATATGAAGGGCGCTGATATGCCCGAATGGAGAACTATTGCCACATCTTTAACCCATCCGGAAGTGGTGTACGTTTCTTATAATCGAATAAAAGCAAATAAGGACAGTGCTTTTATTGGCGTTGCAAAAAGTGAAGATTTTGGAAAAACATGGACGCTGCCATGGAAAGATCTTATCAAAAAAGATGGCAATATTCCCTCTGCAAATTTTGAAGGAGGCTGGATTAATGATCGCTTTGGTCCAACATGGGGAGAAAATCCTTTTTCAATAGGTGTATCTCCTGTAAACCCAAATATTTGCTATGGTACTGACTTTGGAAGAACCGTGAAAACATCGGATGGAGGTAAAACATGGGAGCAGGTATATACCAAAAAGAAACCAGGTGGAGATTGGGTTTCAAGAGGCCTTGAGGTTACTACCGGTTACCAGGTACTTTGGGATCCCTTTGATAAGACCCATGTGTTTATGAGCAATACAGATATTGGCCTTATGGAAAGTGAGGATGGAGGAACAAGTTGGAAAAGTGCAACTAAAAATAACGGGGTGCCCGGCAAATGGCAAAACACCACTTACTGGCTTGCACCTGACCCTGACGTAAAGGGCAGGGCATGGGCTGCAATGAGCGGCACACATGATTTACCACGGCCTAAAATGTTTCGTAAAAATGGCGTTAAAGGATACCAGGGTGGAGTGTTGGCTACAGAGGATGGAGGAAAATCGTGGAAACCGGTAAGTGAAGATATTGGAGAGGCTGCTATAACACATGTACTGATCGATCCTTCCAGTAATAAGGAAGTAAGAACTTTATATGCCTGTGCATTTGGAAAGGGAGTTTATAAATCTGTCGATGGAGGAAAAACCTGGAAGCAAAAAAATAATGGGATTGCCGGGAATGAACCCTTTGCCTGGAGAATTATTAAGAGAGATAAAGACCAGGCATTATTTTTAATCGTTAACAGGAGGGGTGAAGATGGAAGTATAGGCAATTCAGGCGACGGTGCACTTTACCGTTCCGTTGATGGCGCTGAAACCTGGAAGCCCGTGGCACTTCCTTCTGAAACGAATGCCCCCATGTGTTTAATAATTGATGAAGAAAATAGTGACAGGCTTCTGTTATCAGCCTGGGGCAGGAGTACTAAAGGAAAATTTTCTCCTGACATTGGTGGCGGAATATTTCTATCAAAAGATGATGGTAAATCATGGGCGCAGGTGTTACAGAAAGATCAGCACATCCATGATATAACCTATGATCCCCGTAACAAGACCTATTACGCATGCGGCTTTAATGGCTCAGCATACCGGTCAGAAAATAAAGGTGAGACCTGGTCAAGAATTAAAGGCTATAATTTCAAATGGGGTAAAAGGGTTGATTTAGATCCATCAGATCCCGGGAAAATATTTATTATAACATTCGGCGGAGGTGTATGGCATGGCCCTGCCAGGGGAGACAAAAATTCCGTGGAAGATATTGTAACACCGGTTTTAGCTTATTAAATTATACTGATAAATTTATGTGCTTAAGAGAAGCTGCAACAGTTGAGACAGAATCTACGATTGTAAAAAAAATGCAACATTTTATTTTCGGGAAGATAAATCATTACGCAAACGGTTGTGCTTTTTCCAGGCATTTGTTTAATTATATTCGTACTAAATCACACAATGAATTATTACTATTAAATATCAATTTAAACTCATAGTTTCAATTTGAAAAATAAAATTATACTGCGGGTTGCTATCACCGTTTTGCTGCAAAATTCCCTGCTGGTATCTTTCTGCCAGGATGTGAATGATCTCAAACTAAAAGACTTTCGCCCGGTTTCGATTTATAAAATACCTCAAACGAAAATTGAAAAGGCAAAATATCCTGTGATAGATTTTCATTCGCATGATTATCCGAAAAGTGACGCTGAAGTTGACCAATGGATAAAAACAATGGATGACGACGGCATTGCAAAAACAATGATCCTTACTTACACAACAGGCGCTTCATTTGATTCTGCTGTTACAAAATATTCACGGTACAAAGATAGATTTGAAATCTGGTGCGGTTTTGATTATACCGGTGCCGATCAGGCCGGGTGGCCACAGAAAGCTGTGGCAGAACTTGAACGATGTTACAAAAAAGGCGCAAAAGGTGTTGGAGAATTAGGCGATAAAGGCCTGGGAGAATTATATTCTAAACCTACTCCCGGCTATGGAATCCATATAGATGATCAGCGGATGAAACCCTTAATTAAAAGATGTGGTGAACTGCATATGCCCATCAGCATTCATGTTGCTGAAGATGCGTGGATGTATCAAAAACCCGATTCAACAAATGATGGGCTGATGAATTCTGCAATATGGCATGTGGATCAAACAAAAAAAAATTTACTCGGTCACGATGAACTGATCACGACACTTGAAAATGCCGTCAGGGATAATCCAAAAACTATTTTCATTGCGTGTCATCTTGCAAACACTTGTTCAGATTTGAGCCAGCTTGGAAAGCTATTTGATAAATACCCAAATCTCTACGCAGACATCGCTGCACGCTATGCTGAAATTTCTCCTATCCCAAGGTTTGTTCATGCATTCTTTGAAAAATATGCCAACAGGATTGTATACGGGACCGACCTGGAGCCTGTGAGCAAGATGTACCAGGTTACTTTTAGAATTCTTGAGTCGGCCGATGAACATTTTTATGAGTATGACATGTTCGGGTATCATTGGCCTTTATACGGACTTGCTTTAAGTGATGAAACTCTCAAAAAGATATACAATGAAAATGGAAAGAAATTGATGCGGGACTAATGAGATAGGTTAACTGTTCTTTCTAAAGACTACCTGATGCTCTGAAATAATATGTTCTTTAATTATTTTATTATAAGCGGAATATGCAACAACTAAGGCGTTATATTTTATGTGCTTTCTTATTGGCAGGTTTATGTGCCCAGGCAGAAGATATCAAAGATTTTGAAAAACATTTTAGGTTGATGCCACGGCCCCAGAAGATCGAATTACTAAATGAAAAAGGAATCTCTGCGACGTCTCTCCAGTCCATATATCTGCAGGGAGCCGCAACCAGGCCTGTTTTAAGCGGCCTGTTGGCTTATTTACCCCTGGCACCGGAACCTGCCTCAGGTGTATTGGTTGTAAATATCTCAACCGGCAAAAATATTCCCTCATCTAATGAAGGATATATTATCGAGCTCAAAAATAACCAGGTAACAATAAGCTCCAGGGATCAGGCTGGTTTGTTTTATGGATGCCAGACATTACTTCAATTGTTAGAAGATGCACATGACCAGCAGATCAGCATTCCTGCGTGTAAGATTACCGATTATCCCGACGTTGCTTATAGAGCCATTCATCTTGATTTAAAGCATCATGTTAACACCGGGGATTTTTATTATAAAATGATTGATCAATTAGCGGCAATTAAAATAAATGCCGTTATTGTAGAATTTGAAGATAAGTTGCGATACCGCAAAGCGCCTTTGGTTGGCTCCGGTAATGCAATATCTGTTGATGAATTTGCTGCAATCAGCCGGTATGCGAAAGAACGTAATATTGAGATCAGTCCATTAATACAAGGATTGGGTCATGCGGAATTTATTTTAAAACATGAGAAATATGCAAGCCTTCGTGATACGATTACTTCAGATTGGTCGTTCGATCCTATGAAACCCGAAACGTATGAGCTCCAGTTTTCTCTTTACGAAGATGCAATAGCCGCCACTCCTTGCGGTAAATATTTGCATGTCGGAGGAGATGAAGTTGGTCATCTTGGAATGTCTGAATTATCAAAAAAATCAGGACTTACGCCTCTTCAATTACAGATGCTTTGGTTGAACAAAGTTTCCGAATTCGCGGTAAAGCATAATCGTATTCCCATTTTCTGGGACGATATGGTTTTCAAACTTTCTGATCTATATCAAACCACATGGGATCCTTCATTGCCTGCCCGGCAGGTAAAAGATGCATGGACAAAAAATGAGCATAGGCTTGAAGAAAACATCTCACTATTTCCAAAAGAATGTGTCTATATGCGCTGGAATTATGATGCTCCTGATATACCCGGCAATCTTAAAGCGGTTGACTGGTATAAATCGCATAATTTAAAAGTAATGGCCGCAACAGCCGCACAATCTATGTGGCCCATGCTTCCCCGTGAGCATTCAAACTTTCAGCCTATTAAAGATTTTTCAAGAATAACGGCGCAGAAAAAACTGGATGGTATATTTTGTACTTCCTGGGATGATTGTTCTCCACACGCCGAAACTCTTTGGCGTGGCTTTTATGATTTTGGTTTTTTTAGCTGGCATTATATTGATGTCACAGCGAACGATGTGCATGCCATGTTCCGTCATCGTTTTTATGCACCTGCATTAGGGGATACATCTTTTGATTTCCAGGACCAGCTTGAAAAGGCGCTTGTATTTTGGGAGACCGCTTTGATAAATAAGGGAGACCGGAATAACTACCATAAAACAATTGACCTGATAGGTTTGCCTGATCCGGCTAACATGAATACATGGAGTAACGACTATAAAGAAAAACTTGCCCAGGCAAAAGAGGAAATTAAACGTTACAATTTAATCAGGGATCAATTGAGTAAAGCGATGCAATTAGCCCGAAGAAATGAATATGCCTTACAGGTGATGAATCAGATTAATGAGCTTCAGTCATACTCCGCGAAACTGTTATTGTTATTAGAAAAGTATGATAAGGCATCTTCAGCAAAGCGTGAATCGGAAAAAAATGAAATAGGAAAATTTGTAACCGGTTTTGCAGACGTAAGAAAGAATTTTGAAAATGTATTTTCCCAAACGCGGATATTGTCTAATCCGGATAATTACGTTCGTGATCAGAACCAACATGAACATCTTGCTAATGGCACAAATAACAACGACTGGATGTTTGTGTATGAATTGGCTACAAACAAAAAGATCAATGACTGGCTGGCTAATAATAAATAATAAATCCGGGGATGTTATGATATTTCATAAACCATGACCTGAACCCCAATCACCATGCAGCCATATTAGTGCTTACAGGAAGTTGTTGACACTTTAGTTCAGGTACACAATTATTAATTTAGCTAAAATATATTATACTGGCTGTTGGGTAAATATTTGTCTTTTCTATCGTGCCTCATACTTTGCACAATTGTAGTGGCCCATAATCCATTGCCGGTCATTAAAAGTACAACAGGTACCAGGTCGGCAAAGCTATTATCTGAGCCAAAGGAACTTACACTGAAATTATGGCCCCAATGTATAATATTCAGAATATTCAGAATATTCAGCAAAAGCAAAAGGACCGAAAAAATGCTAACGCCGGTAACGGACCAATTACTTATGTGCTTTTCATTTTCTGATGTGCTTAATGACGTGATGCCCATTATCAATACCGCGGCGATAATGATAAATTGGAAGATATAGGCGTGGATGGAAGAATGTGCCGGAATGTAATGCCCGCCTGCCCATCCGTAGCCTGAAGCAATTAAAATTATAGCTGCACACCTGATTTTAAAAAAATGGTTTTTCATTATTTTGTTCTTAATTGATATTAATACTGATGGTTTAATAAGACACTTTTAACAAAGATCAGCCTACTCATATAAAAGGTTAAACCTCATTCGGTAAACCAACAGTTTTTTTCGGTAAGAGATAGATTTCCTCAGGCAAAATGATTTCATCAAATAGATACCGGGAACCTGGGAATTGATATTAAGTTTGATGCTATTTTCTCAAAAATTCTGTGCATGCCCGTTTGCCGTGGAAAGAAATGACAATAAAAGGAACATATTCAACCGTAGAAGAAAATGGAATCCTTGCTATAGACGGAGTAATGGGCAACATTCAACAAATCATTATGCCGGATGTGGCCAATGGTATATCGTCCGTTGTCATAAAATTGCAATAAGATATTACCGTTTTTTTTATCATTCCATTTTTATAAACATAAATTACAGTAGCCCGTAGCTTTCGTTCTCAATGGATGTAAAAGTGAATGACTTCCCCGAAGAAGCCCTTATACTTTTGTGAAGGAATGATTCATTGTGAAACGTTTTTAATATTCCGGGTGTCAGGCTATAAAATGGGTTAGTTATGCGGCTCTTAATTTTCCTAATAACAGCCTTTATTTTGGGGATATTTTCCTGTAATAAATAAGATGGCATAAATACTTTAAAGAAAAGTAACGGCTGCATTGAAAAACTTACGATACCGGTAACATCTCATGGAACATTGTCAAACCCTGATTATACTTTAGTTGACATGTTATTTATCACAAATGGAATTCGTAATCCTCATTACAGGTACACAAGAACTTACCGGGGATTCCATGCAGGCTTATAAATGGCATCTATGATTATAGAAATGTTTATGTTATTCAATATACTAACGGTTTGCCCATATTTACCGAATCATTAAATTGCTTGTTTAAAAATGGAAAGTTTGATAGTTATGTGGGTAAAATTGCAGGTGGCAAATTTAAATTCAACATCAATATTAACATTGGCGCAATTAAGAAAATTATTTATTGATGACATTGAATTGTTTGACCATAACGGGAACCTGTTTAAAGATAGTTGCATTAATACAGAATTTGGTTACTTTAACTTAAATAGCGGTACAGCAAATAATAGTGAGCATTTAGTAAAAGCGTGGCATTTGACATCAAAATTTTCTTCCTTTCCGGAAGCATATTACCAGGATATCGCCGGGCAAAGGATTTATTATTCTAATGGAATCGAGACATTCAAATAAAAATATTACCCCTCCCGATAGAAGTCGCTTTAAAAAAACTGTAAACGCGGTGATCAAACAATTAAGGATTGCTTTGATTTAAAGGGATTTTAATATGCCAGCTGCAGCCATTTCCGGGAGAAGAAACGATTTCTGCTGAGCCACCGAAATTTTCTGCACGGGTAAAAATATTGGTTATCCCTAACCCCTTTTTTACAGTTAAGAGATCAAATCCATTACCATTATCAGTAACCGTTAATAAAAGAGTATTATCCGCTTCGCGCAAATGAATGATTACTTTGGTTGCCTCAGCATGTTTAAGAATATTATTTATATTTTCCTGGACAATACGATATAATGCAAGCTGAAGAGATTGGGTTAATTTCTCTTCATCTAATTTTCCAACGGTGAGTTTTACTTCAAAACCTTTGGACACATGCAATTTTTCGGTTAATACTTTCAGTGCCGCAGCAAGCCCACTCATTTTCAGGTCAACGGGCGTAAGGTTATGACTTATATTTCGCAATTCATTAATTGCCTTTTGAACAAAATCGAGGCTTTGGCTTATTAAGCTTTTTTCAATTACCTTTTGTTTTTGTGCTGTTCTCAAATATAGTATTGAGGCCGCCAGTAACTGGTTTACATTATCATGCAACTCTCCGGAAAGCTCATTTCTTTCTTTTTCCTGCGCATCAATTACGGCGGTCACTATATCTTTCTTTTTTTGTATTTCGGTGGTTAATACCTCCCTTTGCAACCTGCGTTCTTCCGTTACATCCTGCATGGAGCCTATCATACGGATTGCTCTCCCATTTTTGTCTCTTATAATATATGCCTGGTCAAGTACAATTTTGTAGGTGCCATCTGCACAAAGAGACTTATATTCCATTTGCCAGCGTGAGTCATTCCTCTTTAATGCATCTTCTATACTTTGGACAACATCAGCAATATCATTTGTATGCACTTTATCATATTGGTGATCTTCATACAGATCGGGCATTTCGTGACCGAAGAGATTTCTATATCCACCTGTTCTTAATATTTTATCTTCCAGAAGGTCCCAGTCCCATACAACATCACGGGTTGCTTTTACTGAGTATTCAAAAAGTTCATTACTTTTTTCAAGGGCACGTTGTGCCAGCAGTTCATCAGTTATATCAATGGACTGTCCTCCTGCGAGGTGCTTGCCTTCAACATCCAATACAGGAAACTGGTAGGTTTTGTAATAATGAAGTTTTTCATTTTCATCAATCCATTCCTGGAAAAATTCAACGCTTTTATTTTTTGTGAGAACATCGTTATGAGGCAAAAGAGCTTTTTCTCTTTCAGTAATACCGGTTATACTTCCAATTTTTTTGTTCAGATGATTATCAGAATAATTAAATGAATTCTTAAAACGCGTATTCATATAATATAAGACCCCATCTACATCAGTAATCCAGGCCAATACGGGTGCATTTTCCATGAAAGATTGAAACTGGTTTCTTTCTTTTATTATTTGCATTCTGCCTTGTACCTGTCCTGTAATATTAACAGCGAGCCCGCCTATTATCCTTTTTTTATTATGGCTTCCAACAGGAAATTTATATACCTGGTAATATATTTTTTCACCTTTTTGATCTACATCTTCTTCAAATGTTTCAACACCCGTATTTTTATCCAACACTTCCCGGTCGCTGGCAACGCAGTTTGCTTTCATAGCAGGAGGGTAAAAGTCAAAAATATTTTTGCCAATGACATTTTCTGTAATCCCGAAAGAATCCATGAATAAAGTATTCATATAATGCAAAGTGCCCTCCTCGTCATTGATCCACGCAAGGGTAGGTGCATGCTCCATAAAAGTTTCAAACTGGTGTTGCTCTTTTGCCAAATCAAGCTGCGATCGTTTTTGTTCAAAGTCAAATTTGTGTTTTATTTCATATTCTTTGGTTACATCCCTGCTTACAGCCACGAATCCGGTTACCTGGCCTGTTTTATCTTTTATGGCATTCACCATTGTTTGCAAATGGAATTTCGTGCCATCCCGTTTTTCTATCAAAACACCTCCATTCCAATAGCCTTTACTATGAAGCAATGCTTTAAAATTAGTATCAGAATCATTTACAAAAATTACTTTACTGATTTCATGCGAAGGTTTATTGCCATCTTGTTCATATTTCAAATTAAACATCATCTCTGCTTTAAGATTCCAGCTCTTAATATAAAAATTGTGATCAGAGGAAATGATTGCATCAGAAATATTATCAAGCAAAATTGCCTGTTGTAATATCGTTTGTTCTGCTTTTTTTTGTTTGGTAATGTCAGTACCTAAAAAGCGAATTCCTTCTACCTGGTTTTCTTTATTAACCAGGGCGCTTACTTCCCAGCGAAACCAGGTTTCACGGGATGTTGTAGTGGCCGGTATTTCAATGGAGATGGTTTCACCAGGTTTATTTATACATTCATTGTTAACCTGGAGGTACTTTTCCATTTGGAGGGTTTGTACGACTTCCGCAAACGAGCGGCCTTTCCAGTTCCCGGGTTCTAACCCAAATTGCTTTTGAAATAAACGGTTGGTATATAAAAAACGAAAACCCGTATCAGTTAAACAACACAGGAACTCTGATGAATTTTCCAAATTTGATATACCTGCAGATATAAAATCCATAGTAGCGTTTCAAAGGATGGTCACTTAAATTTTGTTGCAATTTAGTTTATTTTTCAAATTACATAAAAAGCCAATAATTAATAATGACAGGTACTTGATTTTAATTGGGTGGATCCCGGTTTTTAGGGATTAAAAGAGACACGGGGATGGCCTGTAAATTCAATGTCGCTTAAGTTCTTATGGTTTTAACTTTTTATTTCGGTCTCCGATATCATTTTTTTATCATATTTACATTTAAATGGTCCGTTGTATAATTTTCCTTCTCCTGTTGATTGGTTTTGCCGGTACTCATGAATGTTTTTCACAAAATGTGATTGTAAATACATTTATGGAAATCAGAAAAGCAAAGCCGGGTAATGATACCATTTATTATGATTTTAACCGGCATCTTACCTGGCAGGATTTTAAAGGTACACCCGATAATAATCATTTCGGTGGCGCAGTAACGGCTTCGGGTTTTGCATTTGATTCGCAGATGAACTTTGATGGAAAAAACATTTACCTCAATATTGGGGTGTATACTTTTTTTTCTAAAAGTGGTTCATGGAAAAAGCCTCAAATAAATTCAGACTATCATTTACTGCATGAGCAACATCATTTTGATATTACCAGGTTGGGCACACAAAAACTTATTTCGGAGATTTCAAAGGCACATTTTACGAAGGATAATTATAACGCGTTGCTTAATTCCTTATTTAATAAAGCTTATAATGAAAACGAATCAATTCAGATGCAGTATGACAGGGAAACCAACCACAGTCTTGATGTTAATAAGCAACTGGAATGGAACGATAAGATCGCTGCTGAAATTCAAAAGCTGAGAGAGACCTTAGCGATAAAAAACTAAAACCTGTTGTTTGTGAAGGATGATTTGAATGAAGCATGCCCGCTAATTTTTAAGACTCACCATTAATATTGGGATCTGTAGTTCATGCCTCACAGAATTTACCGTTTCACCATAGATTAAATCTTTAACACCTGCGTGGCCATGAGAGCCAACTACCAGCATATCGGCTTTACTTTCTTTTACAAACTTTACAATTTCTTTAGCCCTGTTTCGGAAGCCTAATATGCCTTCAGCTTCAAATCCTTTTTCTCTTAACTGATCTACAAAAGAAGCCAGCCTTTCAGTGTCTTTTTGAGTTTCATAATCATCAGTGTCTTTTCCCAGCAATACTGCTGTAGCGCTTTCCACAACATGTATTAAAAAAAACCGGGTATCCTGTTTTGCCTGTCCAACGGCCGCTCCAAGTACTTTTGCATCATTCTCACTAAAATCCAATGCTACTGCAATCTTTTTATAAACGGGTACATCAATATTCATTAATCCCAATGCATCGGGATGCACTTGTATGGAAACAGATTTTTTTCTTTTGCCAAGTAAAGGAAATATGATTGAGTAAATTAACAAGGCTCCAAATAAAAATCCCGAGAGAATAATACTTATTTTTCCAATGATGTTACCGGATGTTGCAAAAAATTCGAGGCCCTTTTCTGTTACCAGCTTTACATTAAGATAAACCAGTATTGATGCAACCAGCCATGCAAAAAATTGGATAATGGGTTTAATGGTGAATGCGCCCATTGTTTTTTTATCACTTACAAAATGAATTAATGGTATTACAGCAAATCCTAATTGCAAACTTAATATTACCTGGCTGAATATTAATAAGCTATCAACCCTGCTCTCGCCAAAAAAAGCGATCACAATTATTGCAGGAATGATAGCCAGTAAACGCGTGATCAATCGACGTATAATAGGGTTAATACGGAGGCGTAAATAGCCTTCCATTACTATTTGTCCGGCCAGAGTTCCTGTTACCGTAGAGCTTTGCCCGGAGGCAATTAAGGCGACGGCAAATAAAGTCGATGCAAAAGTTGATCCCAGCATTGGTGATAATAATTGATAGGCCTGTTTTATTTCGCCCACATCGGTTCTGCCGGTTTTGAAAAATACAGTAGCTGCCAATATGAGGATAGCTGCATTAATAAGAAAAGCAATATTTAATGCCACCGCGGTATCAACAAAACTCCATTTTAATGCCTGTTTAATGCCCTGGTGGGTTCTTTGAATTTTCCTGGTTTGTACTAATGAAGAATGCAGGTATAAATTATGAGGCATTACTGTAGCGCCGATAATACCTATCGCCAAATATAATGCGGTTTCTTTTGGCAAGACGTTGTTCATCTTTTTGGCCGCATAGAAATCTTTTGCGTCTGGTAAAGAGGGGATAAATCCTTTCAATATCTCATGCAGTTGCGGTTGGGCGATAATAATATTGACCAGAAAGCAAAAGCCGATAACCCCGATCAACGCAATAATAAAAGCCTCCATTTTACGAATTCCCAGTCGCTGCAGGTAAAGCAATAAAAATGTATCCAGTACCGTAATAGATACACCCCATATCAAAGGCAGCCCGGTAAGTAATTGGATACCGATGGCCATACCCAGCACCTCTGCCAGGTCGCAGGCTGCAATAGCAATTTCTGCAAGAATATATAGTATGAAATTCACCTGTTTCGGGTATGCCTCCCTGTTAGCCTGCGCGAGGTCCCTTCCTCTTACAATTCCCAGTCTTGCACTTAAGCTTTGGAGTAATAAGGCCATAACATTACTCATCAATAATACCCACATTAATGTATAGCCATACTTACTGCCACCCGCCAGGTCTGTTGCCCAGTTACCGGGGTCCATGTATCCCACACTTACCAGGTATGCGGGTCCGAAAA
This sequence comes from Ginsengibacter sp., assembly GCA_040005125.1. Classification (GTDB taxonomy): domain Bacteria; phylum Bacteroidota; class Bacteroidia; order Chitinophagales; family Chitinophagaceae; genus Ginsengibacter. The sequence goes on along the minus strand of JBDTZL010000336.1, from coordinate 9,967 downwards.
ATGCGAATATCCTTCTCCAGCCCTTTTTCCTGGAACCGATATCAACGGTTTCGTGCACTTCACTTAAAGAATTATCGTGTGTTATTTTATTGATCATCATAAACAAAAATATTTTGAGCGGCCTGTTCACTTATAATGCAGGCGGGTTGTTTTGAAATCTTAATTTGCAGGGAACCATCAAAATCGAAGGCTTTCAATACTTTAATTTGTGAACCGATAGTTATGCCATAATGATTCAGCATTTCCATCATTTGCTGAGTCTGGCTGCTTACCGAGCTTACAATTCCGTTTTTTTTAATAGGAAGATTTTTGAGAGAAACCTGGTTTAACTCCGGCATCTTACCATTTGCGTCAGGTATGGGATCTCCATGGGGATCTATCTTTGGCTGGCCCAGGAAGTTGTCCAGTCTTTTTATAAGATCGCCGCTGCTCACATGTTCAAGTTCTTCCGCAATAACATGCACCTTATCCCATTCCATTCCAAGCCTGTTAACCAAAAAGAATTCCCAGAGCCTGTGCCTTCGTATTATTCTCAGGGCTTCTTTATTTCCTGAATCATTGAGCCTGAAACCATAGTACTTTTTATATTCCAGCAGTTTTTTTGTTTTCAGCCTTTTAAGCATGTCGGTTACGGATGCTGCACGCATATTGAGATAGCCGGCCAAAGAATTGGTATTTACTTTCTCTGTTTTACCCTGCAGGTTGTAAATACTTTTGATATAATTTTCTTCGCTTGCTGAAAATTTCATATTACTTAAAAATTATTTTAGGCAAATCTAAAAATTTAAATTGGTAATTCAGAATAAAAATTTATAAGCAATTATTGATTGGCGGTTCGCGGTTGGCAATGTGCAATGTGAAATGGACAACGTGCAATGTGTAATAAGCAACAACAGGCAATTTAAAAGGTGTTAATATTAGCGCGGCAATATGAAAGATGTCATTCGTACAGGAATGCTTGTATTGCGTATGAAATGACAAAATGTAGGAAAAGTGAATGCCTTTTTCTAAAGAAATAAGGCCTTTTTGCTGCAAAGGTGGACCAGAGCAGGCTTATTAATCCGGATTATTCATTGAAACAAAAATAAACGCAATAGCGGAGCACACATATGTAAGAATTTAATCCCGGGTTATTTAATTATTGAAAATTTCTGCTGAAAGTAAAACAATTTATAAACGGTTGACGTTTATACTCATGTGTATGGGCTACACATTAAATTGTTGGAAACATTCAATTTGTAGAATTTTCCTTTTATATTGCGCACTCTTTAAATTTTATACGATCTAAATATGAGTTTCGAAAATTATAGTGTTCCTTATGAAACAGTAGAAAGATATTCAAAAAAAGTTGCTTACTTCTCCATGGAGTTTGCTATTCACCAGCCTTTAAAAATATACAGTGGAGGGCTCGGGTATTTATCGGGCTCGCATTTAAGAAGCGCGTTTGAACTGAAACAAAACCTGATTGGTATTGGTATCCTGTGGAAAGAAGGATATTATGACCAGGCAAGAAACGGGGACCAGACTTTAAAAGTTGTATGGATTGAAAAGATTTATAATTTTCTTGAGGATACAGGGATACGTTTCCAGATCCAGATTCATGATCATCCTGTTTGGGTTAAGGTCTGGTACTTAAATCCAAAAACATTTAATTCAGCGCCGCTGTTTTTACTCAGCACTGACGTGGCCGAAAATGATTATGTGTCCAAAACAATTACCAACCGCCTGTATGATGGAAATGCTGCGACAAAAATTGCCCAGTTCATTTTGCTCGGGGTAGGAGGAGCCACGCTTCTTGATAAGCTTGATTTTAACCCTGATCTCTATCATCTTAATGAGGCACATGCTGTAAGCGCTGCATTCTATTTGTACAAAAAATTTGGAAGTAAGGAAGAAGTAAAGAAGAGGCTTGTGTTTACCACTCATACACCTGAAGAGGCCGGGAATGAAAAGCATGATATTTTTCTTTGCGAGCAAATGAGTTACTTCTGTGGAATGCCATTAGACCAGGTAAGAGAATTGACCGGCATGACCGATAATCTTTTCAACCATTCGCTGGCCGCCCTCCGGTTTGCGCATCTTGCAAATGGCGTATCACAGCTTCATGGCGAAGTAAGCCGGCAAATGTGGAAGAAGTACGAAGATATATGTGAAATAAAATCTATAACAAATGCTCAAAACTGGCGTTACTGGGCCGATAAGCAATTGTACAAGGCTAAGGAGGTGCAGAACGATGGATGGTTTGATGACCGGAAAACCTATCTTAAAAAAAGAGCTCTTGAAATTGTGGCAGATCAAACCGGAAAGGTAATGGACCCTAAAGTACTTACCATAGTATGGGCAAGAAGATTTGCCGGTTATAAAAGAGCGGAGTTACTAACTAGAGATCATAAACGCTTTGAGGCATTGTTAAACAATAAGAAATATCCTGTGCAAATTATTTGGGCAGGGAAGCCTTATCCTCTTGATTTTCCTGCCATAACCGATTTCAATCACCTGGTTAGTCTAAGTAAGCAATACGATAATGTGGCAGTATGTACCGGCTATGAGCTTACACTTAGTAAACGCCTGAAACAGGCTGCGGATGTATGGTTGAATAATCCAAGGGTACCACGTGAGGCCAGCGGAACAAGTGGTATGACGGCAGCAATGAATGGCGCGGTGAACCTGAGCACCAATGACGGGTGGATATGCGAATTCATCAATAACGGGAACAATGGCTTTGTAGTGCCACCCGTTGATTATATGAATATGCATGTGGAGGAACAGGACAATTATGATCTTAACAAGCTGTACGATATCCTCGAAAACGAAATATTGCCCATCTATTATGACAAGTTTGAAACCTGGAGACAAATTGTAAAGAACGGTATGAGGGATGTTCAATTCCAGTTTGACAGCAACAGGATGGCGAATGAGTATTACGAGATTTTGTATAAATAAAGAAATTTTCTGCTATTGACTATTCATAACCGCAGGAAATTTATAAGTAATCTCGTTACTCTTCCACAACCGTATTTATTGCTAATTTGCAACCATCATTACAAACTATTTTCACGACATAAGTGCCGGGCTGCCTCATAGTTTCTTCATTGATAAGTTTGATTAAATAGTTAAATAAGTTGGCCTTATTCAACCTTCAACCCTTCAACTAATTTACTCTCTTCCCATACCGGTCCAGGAAAAGATACCTGTCACGGTGTTGCTCCGGCTCAACCCGGGTATTCACATCGATATGCATAACCGGAACATTAGTATTATTTACCATCGGCCATATGGGCAAGCCGGCACTATTAGGATTGCCGGTCTTTATAAAGTTTGCAAAGTATTCCTCCATTATGGCCGAAACTTTATAATCATCGGGGGTCCATGCAAATACTTTGTTGGTAATAAGATTACCCATCGCATATTCAATTTCAGCAGAATGAACCGCTCCACCTGGGGCAGATGGCCTTGGCCGGGAGAATAAATACCTGTACACCGGCTTTCCACCGGTTTTACTTTGCAGGTCTATCCACTTCCATGTACTGTAGCTAATAAAACGATCACTGGCAAGGTCTGTAGCAACCTGCTGCACTTCTTCGTCTGTTGAAGGATTATAACTTTGTAAGGCTTCAGTTGCGCTAGCGCCGTAAAATTTTTCAACAGCCTTTGCAAAATTTTCTTTAGTCGGTTTTTCATTTCCCAATATAGCGTGATAATTATTCTCTTCTGAATTCCATCCTGCCAGCAAAGGCACATGGGCTTGTTCTCCGGCTTCATAAATAGCATATGCGCTCTTTGGAAAAAAATATCCATCTACAGTAGTTGAAAATTTGAAGACGCCAAATTTTTTTGATGCAACAAGTAGTGAATCTGCAGTAAGGGCGCGAAGGTCTGCTAAAGAATGTGCACCGATATAGCTGGCAAAATCTACACCAACCTGTTCCCCTTTACCAAGGGGCGTGGACGGTTCTCCAACCACTGAGCCACTTTCACCTATGGCGCCCGCAATTAAATTTTTTGATAAAGGTGAAGCCATCTGGGCGCATACAGAAGTTGAACCGGCAGATTCCCCGGCTATAGTTACCCTCTTTGGATCACCGCCAAACGCGGCAATATTTTTTTGTACCCAGCGTAAGGCTGCACTCTGATCCAGTAATCCATAATTGCCGGACGAATGATGTGGAGATTCTTTGGTAAGTTCGGGATGAGCCATAAACCCAAATACGCCAAGTCTGTAATTAATCGTTACTGCCACGATTCCTTTGGTAGCAATGCTTTCGCCATCATACCGTAGTTCTGAACCATCGCCTGCAACAAATCCACCACCATAAAAATATACCAGCACGGGAAGTCCTTTATTTTTACCCGGTGGCACCCATACATTTAAATACAAACAATCTTCACTGGTGCCATTTGAACGAAAGTTCATATCTCCATATATATTATACTGCATTGCTTTTGGACCAAATTGCTTTGCTTCACGGATACCCTCCCAGTTCTTTGAATGTTGCGGTTCCTTCCACCTTAAATCTCCTATCGGTGGCGCAGCATACGGAATGCCTTTAAAGGAACGGACCCCACTCTTTTCGATCATTCCATCCAAGGTACCGTTTTCTGTTTTTATAAGAGTAGCCGAAGCAGCCTCTGTATTATTTTGCGCTAAAATATATCCTGCTGATTGTATAGACAGGAAAGTAAAAAGTAAAAGCTTTTTCATGAAAAAGAAGATGGGAATGTGAGGTTCAAAGTTACGGGTGGAAGTTACAAATTACAAGTTACGTATTGAAAATTTAGCATTTTGAACATTCAACCTTCAACCTCACCCCAACCCCTCTCCAAAATGCGAGCGAACCAACTTACCAAAAGCACTTCAAACATCGACCTTCAATTTTGACCTTTGAACTCTGGATCTTCTCCGATCGTTTTTTCGTAAGTATTACCTTGCATTCAAATATTATGATGAAAAAGGTATTTTTCTTTTCAATTATTTATTTATTATTACTATCGTGTACGAAAAAAAATGATGGCACTTTTGTAAACCCTGTAACTATTGTGGATACAATTCATAAATCTTATCTCGCTCTCGGAGATTCTTACACGATAGGTGAATCAGTTGCTGATACTGAAAGATTTCCGGTTCAAACGGTTAAGCTTTTAAGAGAGGATTCTATAGATATCAATAACCCTGATATTATCGCTACTACCGGTTGGACTACGACCGATCTTTTAACTGCTTTAAATAATAATCTTCCAAAAAAAACTTATTCCGTTGTAACACTCCTTATTGGTGTAAACAACCAATACCAGGGAAAATCTTTGGATGAATATAAAACCGGGTTTGCTGAATTACTCAACAGGTCCATATCATATGCAGGTAATAACAAAAATCATGTGTTTGTGATTTCTATTCCCGACTATAGTGTTACACCTTTTGCTAATGGTTCAGATACGGCGCGGATTGCCAGGGAGATTGATGCTTTTAATGCTGCCAATAAAAGTATTTCATTAAATGCAGGAGTTCATTATCTTGATATAACCCCGATTTCACGCGAAGCTAAAAATGACCCCACTCTAATTGCAGGTGACGGCCTTCATCCATCCGCTATTCAATATAAAAAATGGAGTGAGCTTTTGGCTGCCTTAATGCTAAAGGAACTTCAGTAGTTATTATACGAATTATAAAACTCGAATTTTGGGCACGAATTACACGAATGAAGAAAACGATTACACGATTTTTGATCACGAACTACACGAATGAGGAAAACGATTACACGAATTTTGGTCACGAATTACACGAATGAAGAAAACGATTACACGAATTTTATAGACGAACCAACCTTGCGGCAGCCAGGTTACGCGAGTGAAGAATTGCCTGTTACCAAACTGGCGTAATTCGTATAATTCGTGTAATTAGTGATTTATATTATTCGAGCAATTAGTGATTTATACAATTCGTGTAATTCGTGATTTATATTTGCTGCTATAATGATCAATAGCACCATTTCCTTATATAAAAAAGCTTACGGAGGCCTTTCTGCGGGTACATGGTGGCTTTCACTGGTAATGCTGGTGAACAGGAGTGGCACAATGGTCATTCCTTTCATGACGATGTATCTTACCCAACATTACGGAGTTACCATTTCCAGGGCCGGCTTTGTTATGAGCCTGTTTGGCCTGGGCGCTATAGCCGGTGCAATGATAGGCGGAAAATTAGTTGACAGGATAGGGTATTATTATGTGCAGGTAGTTGCATTGATTGGTGGGGGAACCATGTTTATCGTGTTGGGCCAGATGCATTCATATAGCTCGATTTGCATTACCACCTTTATACTGGCAATGATGAACGAGTCTTTCCGGCCTGCCAATACAGTAGCCATCGCGCATTACAGCAAAGAACAAAACAGAACCAGGTCCTATTCTCTCAACCGGCTTGCCATTAACCTTGGCTGGGCGGTTGGCGGAGCCCTGGGAGGAATTATCGCCAGCTTCAACTATAGCCTTTTGTTTTGGGTTGATGGAATTACGAATTTGCTTGCCGCTATTTTGTTGTATATAACGTTATCGCCTAAACGCAATAAAGCCACTGAAGTTAAAACCAGGGAAACCGGCGTGATTAGAAATTCAGCGTATAAAGACCGCGCGTACCTGTCTTTTATAGTTTTGGTGTTTCTCTTCGCACTTTGTTTTTTCCAGTTATTCACCACCATACCGGTTTTTTTTAAAGAACAATTTCACCTGAGTATCTGGTTCATAGGGATGGTCATGGCGCTTAATGGCTTAATTATAGCCTTCTTTGAAATGATAACTATTTTCACGCTTGAAGGCAAAAGGCCTTCACTTCATTTTATATCCGGCGGAGTCCTGCTGGTATGTGTTGCGTTTTTAATACTGAATATACCTCCGGTTAATTATGCAATAATCGCGGTAATTGCTATGCTGTTCTTAACCTTTGGAGAGATATTGGCGATGCCTTTTATGAATGCTTACTGGATAAGCAGAACTATGCAAAATAACCGTGGACAATATGCCGCATTATATAGTGTTGCCTGGGCATCGGCACAAACAGTCGGGCCATATGCAGGCTCACTGGCTGCGCAGCATTTAGGATACAAAGCGCTTTGGTTTATCGTGAGCTCAATTTGTTTTTTACTGGCATTTTTTTACCGGAGGTTGCACAATATACAGGTATTACCTGTTTAGAAAATCCTGGTAAGAAAGCTGCATATAAGCCTTGCCGGAATTTATCGCGGCAGAATTTATACTACCGGTTTGGTAAATTATTTTTCTCGAAATATTATCCATAGTCACTGCTCCGGAAGCGGTAATAAATCCAAAGCCGTTATTAAAATTATAGAATGCAAATTGACGGGCCGAAGAGTCAAGCAGGTCTTTTCCCCATTTAAAAGTGCCCGAATAAATACCAAGCTGATCTAAAACTGTTGTAACAATATCGGTTTGAGATCCTATGTTTGATACAACACCATGTAAGTTTAGGGCGCCACCACTAAAAATTAAAGGGATGTGAAATTTCGAAGGGCGGTCATTAGGGTCATGCCCTGGTAATGGGTGCCCATGATCGGCCACAAAAACTATCAATGTGTTTTTCCACAAGGGATCTTTCTTTAACAGGTTCATAAAAACTCCCAGGGTGCTATCTGTATAGGCTGCAGCATTTTTAAACAATGTAGTTTCATCATTCCCTTTAAAGCGCGGGGCCATTGGCACATCGTAGGGTTCATGGCTGCTAAGCGTAAACAAAGTTGCAAAAAAAGGTTGTTGCTCTTTTTGCAGATTTTCAAAAAATCTGTTTAAAACAATATGGTCTTGCACCCCCCAGGAAGTGGTTCTTTCTGAAGGGCTGAAAGAATATTTGCTTACCAGCTTTTCAAAGCCTGCATTAACAAGATAAGATTTGATATTGGCGAATTCCAGTTCTCCTCCATAAGTGTAACTGGTATGGTAGCCTTGTGCTTCCAGCAATTTGGTTATCTCGGGAAGTTTTTCAGTTTTTACAGGTGCTTTAATAATAGAGGTAATTGCCTGGTTTGGATACCCGCTCAAAACAGCAATCTGCCCTTTTTCACTCCTGTCGCCCGCCGCGTAAATATTTGTAAACAATAACCCGTCTGCTGCAATTTTATCAAGGTTTGGAGTTACGCCTTGTTCACCACCGAGGCAACCAACAAGCTTCGCCGTAAAGCTTTCGAGGATGATGAATATTATGTCAGGCCTTTTTACCGATAAAATGGAGGGAATTTTAAGTGGGCCCGTGTTATACAAATTGCTCACCAGTTGAGTGGCTGTATCTTTTGGCAAATAATCAAATGGGTTCTTATCACTGTTTTTATTAAAAACAGATGACAATAAATTCCAGGGTAAATTCAATGCAGCATGATCCGCAAATAATTTTTCAGAAAAATAAACAAAGCTTTGATTAAGGGGGATTTTTTGAATTCCACCACGTATCGGCACAAAAAGAACGAGTAAAAGGAATAATGAAATTGCAGCATGTGCTATCGAAAACCTAACCGGGGTACTATAAATATAACGGTCAATGAATTTTTTGTAGATCCGGATAAAAAATGCAGATGAGATTGTAAAGATTACAAATAATAATAATAACGGCGCCGAAGAAACTGAGGTGCCCATTTCCTTTGGTGACTTAAAATACTGGAATGGAGTTATGTCCATCCTATAACCCCATGCGCTGTACAATTCAAGATCGGCAGTTGCTAAAAATGAAAGGATAACAGTAGCACAAATTGTATAGATCCACACAATTTTTTTAATGTTGATCCTGAGTGCGAAAGACCTCGCAAGAAAAAGCAGGAAAGGAAAAACACAGATGTAAGAAGTAAACGACACATCCATTCTGAATCCCCAGATAAATACTTTAAAAATTTCAGCAGTGGTCAATCCTGCTGTAAGTGAATGATGATACACCAGGAAAAGAGCCTTTGTAACAAGAAAATAAAAAATCCAGTAAATGAAATAAGAAATGTATCCCGAATATTTTTTCACCGGGCAAAAGTAATACTAACGAAAGTAAAGCGCCATAACTGCAAAAGTTAAAATCTATTTAAGAATAGCGTTATGTTACGAATTGAAGAACTCAAAACGATACAAGATTGGATGGTTACCGGATCCTGTTATAATGGTACGCCACAATACAGTCGAAACGACAATAAGTAAGAATAAATTTAATTTTGAAATGCTATCCGGAAGGAGAATAATTTTGTACTGCAAAAGTTAAAAATCGGTTCATGCCAAAACCCTTTGAGACAAGGATACGTAATCTTAATAGAATAAAAACTCTATACATGAAAAATTCAATTTATTTCCTGCTGATATCTTTTACGCTTTTTCCTTTATGGTTTTGTAATGCTTCATCAGCCGGGAAGGAAAAACAAAATTTAAATCCCGGGCATCCTGGATTTGTAAAGAAGCATAATAAAAGTGTGGCAGTCCTTGAATTATTTACTTCACAGGGTTGCTCAAGTTGCCCGGCAGCAGACAGGCTCCTTGGATCGTACACTTCGAAAGAAAATGTGATTGCTCTTTCTTTTCATGTTGATTACTGGGACCGCCTTGGCTGGAAAGATCCGTTCAGTTCAAAAACTTTTACTGAGCGGCAATATAATTATGCATCGGCATTAAGAGCAGAAGTGTATACCCCGCAACTTGTTGTTAATGGACAAAGTGAGATGATTGGTAGTGAAGAAAGTAAAATCTCCGCGGCCGTAAACAAAATTTTGGCACAGGAGCCAAATGCAAATCTTTCAATTAAAACGGCGAAGCCCGAAAATGGACAAGTCAGTATAAATTTTATCACTTCCGGAAATACGGGTAATTCTATCTTGAATATTGCTCTCGTTCAAAAAAAAGCCACTACAGAAATAAAAGCCGGTGAGAACGGAGGAGCTACGCTTACCAATTATAATGTGGTTAGAAATTTCAAAACAATCAGCCAGGTTAATAATGG